>JAHIVD010000007.1 GCA_018816815.1 Patescibacteria group bacterium | reverse complement strand
GTATTTGCTAGAATAAAATTTTGAGAATAAAGATAAGCTGCCAGTAATATAATAGGTAGGATTATTTTAAATTCTTTGCTTGTTAAGATTTTTTCAAATGCAATTAACACAAATGGTACAACAGGTAGAACATATCGGCTGATGTCTCTGTGGGCCACAAAGGCACTGGCTGTAAGATAAGTTAAAACAAAAAAAGCTAAAGGATATAGTTTCTTCTTAAGTAACATTAAGCCTCCTAAAAACCCTAATGTAAATATATAGACAATATCTTCCAGCCACATACTTCCTACCCAAAACTCACCTCTATTAAAGACCTGGAAAGGAGGAAAGGTGAGGTGAATATTATCTCCACTATGAAAATAAGCAAAAAAATCATGGTAAGTGATGGAGTATAAATAGAAAACCCCAAGAAGTGTTAGCGGAATTAGCAAAAGAGGAAAGTAAGAGTAAGTGTTGGAGATTACGCAGCGGAGGAAGTTACCTACCTTTTGTTTGGCAGTTTTCCAAATAATATAAAAAATTAAAGCTAAAAACAGTAATATTCCGGGCGGCCTGGTCAGCTGTGACAACATTCCAAAAATCCCTGTTAAAAAAATAAACAAAGGGCGCGGGGATAATTCAAACCGTAGGAAAAAATAAAGTGCGGCCACGACAAAGAAAATAAAAACCGGTTCTGCTGATCCAACACTATGAACAATCAACCACCGGGCAGGTAAAATCAAAAAAATAAAAGATAAAAACAGCGGATGATTGGTTAATTTAAAGTCTTTTACCAGTAAATAAAAAATTATCACAGATAAACAAGTAAAACTCAGGGAAACAAAAATCATTGATTTTAGAAAGCCCAGTAAGGGTGAAAACAATAAAATAAGCAAAGCATAGCCGGGAAAATGGGCAGCATAATAGTTGGCAGAAAGTGTTTGAGGTAAGCTTGCAATAATTGCAGGGTTATAAAATGATTTTGCTATAATTACATATTCTAAACCGTCAAAGTTACGATAAATGGTGGAAAATCCTTCTTTAAAGTTTAGTCCCCAAAAGTTCGGCAGTGCTAAAACGTGAGGCAACCAAACGAGTAAGGTGATGGCAATTGTAAGAAGCGTAAGGATAATGCAATCTTTGACTGATTTTGACATGTCTGCTTAAATAATAGCAGAAATTTAGGAGATTATGCTACACTTTAATTCATGAATATAGTCGGGTTATCAGTTTTTTTCCCTTGTATTAACGAAGAGGGCAGCATCGAAGATGTTGTTTGTAAAACAGAACAGATACTGAAAAAATTAAAATTCAAACACGAAATTATTATTGTTAACGACGGCTCAACCGACCGGACCGGTCAAATTGCAGATAGAATGGCTCGGGAAAATCCTAATATAAAGGTTATTCATCATGCAAAAAATTTAGGCTACGGTGAAGCTTTGAAATCAGGTTTTTACAATGCACGGTATGAAACAATAGTTTATACGGACGGGGACGGGCAGTTTGATTTTTCAGAAGTACATAAGTTTTTAGACAAAATTAAAGATTATGATTTAGTAATCGGTTACCGTATCAAGCGGCAAGATTCTTTTTTTAGAAGAATATTCGGCAGGGGCTGGAGGTTGACGCTGCTTGTCTTTTTCAGATTAACCTTAAAAGATGTTGATTGTGGTTTTAAAATGGTTTCCAAAAAGGTTCTGGAAGGTATTCCTCATCTTGAGTCACAAAGAGGAGCAATGATTAATGCAGAACTGGCTATTAAAGCCAAAAAGTATGGTTTTAGAGTTGGTCAGGTAGGGGTGAATCATTATCCAAGATTATCAGGTAAGCCAACAGGAGTAAATATACGGGTAATTATCAAATCTTATTTAGATTTTTTCAAACTTTGGTGGAAATTAAAAAAGCACAAAAATGTTTTTATCATATTTTTGTTGATATTAGCCTTAGCAGTCTTTTTAAGATTTTATAGATTACCAGAATATATGACCTTTTTAGGGGATGAAGGCAGAGATGCAATTATTGTTAAAAACATTATAAAAGGTATTAATTTTCCTTTGATTGGACCCCCTACCTCTGTAGGCAATATCTATTTAGGTCCCCTTTATTACTATTTAATGGCAATTCCTATGTTTATTTTCAATCTTAATCCAGCAGCAGCTGCAGGGATGAATGCAATGATCGGTGTTGCAACGGTTGCCTTGATTTATTACATCGGCAAACATTGGTTTAGCCCGAAAAGTGGTTTAATAGCAGCCTACCTTTATGCAATCAGTCCTGTGACTATTATTTATTCACGGTCTTCCTGGAACCCTAACCCGGCACCTTTTTTCTCTTTACTGGCAATACTGGGACTGTTTAAGGCTCACAGCTCAAGAAATTACAAATGGCTTATTTTAACAGGAGTCTGTGCGGCTGCTGCTGTCCAGATGCATTATTTAGCTTTAATTTTACTTTTGGTTTTAGCAGCTGGTTGGTTAAAAGAATTGTTTGCTAAAATTTCAAATAGTAAATCAGATAGTAAAGGTGGTTCCTTTTGGGCCGGAACGGTTTTAGCTGCAGTGGTATTTTTGTTAATAATGTCTCCTCTTTTTGTCTTTGATTTAAAACATAATTTCTTAAATTACAAGGCTATTAGTGCGATTTTTCTTGATAACCAAGCAGCGGTTAATTTCAATTTGTTTGATACTTTAAACAAAGTAATCCCGATATATAACGATAATTTAGTAGCAAGATACTTAACAGGTGAAAATCCAATTTTGACTCCATTTATTTCAACATTGATCCTAGCGCCTTTTCTTTGGATTACTTATCTTATGCGTAAAAAGCGTCAGTATAATTATGGTTTTTGGATATTGGGTATTTGGCTGCTAATTGGCACAGCAGGACTTGCTTTATATAAGCAAAATATCTATGATCATTATTTGGGTTTTCTTAACCCTGTTCCGTTTTTGCTTTTAGGTTCTCTTGCGTCAATAAGTATTTCCAGCAAACGAGGCATTAAGAAATTATTATATGTAAGTTGGGCGATAATAATTATTTTGTTAACAATAGTAAACCTACAAAAAAATCCCCTGATTAACCAACCGAATAATCAGTTAAAAAAAACACAGGAAATATCCAAGTTTATTATCAGTCAAGTAAGCGCCGATGAGTTTAACTTTGCTTTAATTGCCGAAAGAAATTATGATTCAGCGTACCAATTTTATCTGGATTTATACGGTTATAAGCCAAAAGAGGTGCCTTTTGATATAACTGAACAATTATTTGTGGTTTGCGAAGATCCTGTTTGCGATCCAACCCACAGCGCTAAATACGAAGTAGCTGCTTTTGGCTGGTCAAAAGTTGATTGGCAGAAAGATCTGTATGGAGTTAAGATATATAGATTAATTCCTAATCCGTCAGGAAAACCATGAAAAAAATATCTGTTGTAATTCCTTCATATAATGAAATAGCAAATTTAAAAAAAGGAGTTTTGGATAGTGTCGGAGATTATTTAAATCAACTAAAAATTGACTATGAAGTATTTGTTGTAGATGATGGATCTTCTGATAAATCGGTTGAGTTGATAAAAAAATATACCGCAAAGAATCAAAATTTTCACTTAATCCAAAATACTCATGGCGGCAAGGCAAATGCTGTAATAACCGGCATACTCCAAGCTACAGGCGGGATAGTTTTGTTTACTGACATGGATCAAGCAACTCCCATAAACCAATTGGAGAAATTTATACCCGAATTTGACAATGGTTTTGATATTGTGATTGGTTCCCGCCGCGGCAGAGCCGGGGCTCCGGTGTTTAGGAAATTATCGGCTTGGGGTTTTTCTCTCTTGCGTAAGATTATTTTAAGGTTGCCCTTTAAAGACACACAGTGCGGTTTCAAAGCTTTTAATAAAAAAGCTATTCAAAGAATTATTCCCAAAATTAAGGACGGGTGGGGAGTATTGCATACTGGCGGGGGAGCAGTTAATGCCGGATTTGATGTTGAAGTTTTATACCTGGCTCAAAAATATGGTTTTAAGATCTCTGAGGTAGAGGTGGAATGGAATTATGTGGATACTGAAAGAGTACAGGTTTTAAAAGACGCTTTGGCTGCCATTTATGATATGTTCAGGATCAGATGGAATGATTTGATGGGAAAGTACTAATATTTTCCTAGTCAAGGACCTAGAGTGTAAGGGTGGGATTAAGGAAACTGATTTATAGCAATGGTAGGTAATGTGAGAAGAAGTTGGTATAATAAAAAAGTGGATTTTTTAGTCAAACATCGTAAAGAAATACTGATCCTTTTAATTCTATCAGCTGCATATTTTATTCTTAGGTTACCAAATCTGACCATGCAGCCCATATTTGCTGATGAAGCTATCTATATTCGATGGGCGCAAGTCATAAGAGCAGAATCGACTTTGCGTTTTTTGCCTTTATCTGATGGTAAAACGCCTCTTTTTATGTGGCTGATGGTACCTCTTTTAAAATTTATACACGATCCTTTACTTGCAGGCAGACTTCTTTCTTGTTTAACAGGTTTTCTCTCTTTACTAGGAGTATTTATCTTGTCTAAAAAAATATTTAACACCCGCAGCGCATTTTGGGCAAGTTTGCTTTACGTAATTACTCCTTATACTGTGTTTTTTGACCGGATGGCTTTAGTTGATTCAATGTTAGCCACTTTTACTATCTGGTCAGTTTATTTTGCTGTTTGGTTGGTAGGCAGCTTGAGATTGGATATTGCCATGATCTTAGGTTATTTGCTGGGAGGCAGCATCTTAACAAAAACATCAGGTATGTTTAATCTGATTGTATTGCCTGTAACAATAATAGGTTTTATCAGAGGAAAGAGAGGGAAGAATATGCTTATTAAGTTAATAGTGCTGTGGGGGGTTGCGATCGGGATTGCATTGGCTATGTATAACGCGCTGCGGCTTGGACCAAATTTTCATTTGTTATCTGCAAGAAACATGGATTATATTTTCTCTCCAGTTGAACTAATCGGCAGACCTCTTGATCCGTTTATTCCTCATTTTAACGACATTGCTGATTGGTTCCCTAAACTTCTAACCTGGCCAATTTTGTTTTGTGTAGTGATGGGAGTAATTTACATAATGTATGAGATATGGCAACAAATGTTCCGTGGTACTTCTTTGAGAAGAGGGATAATTTTGTTTTGGGCGCTTATTCCGCTACTTTTGAATATGGCATTTTTACGAACTTTTACTGCCCGCTATCTTCTTCCTTCTATTCCCTTACTTTTAGTGATAGCCGGATATGGAGTAATAAAAATATTGCCAAGACTTGCATATATTAAACGTTTTCCTGTTCTTTTGATGTTGATAGTTCTTTTGCCTCTTCCGCTGTATTTTGATTTTTTATTATTAACTTCGCCCGGGAAAGCACCGCTTCCAATAGAAGAGCGGAGAGGATATTTTGAAGACTGGACAGCAGGGTATGGATTTGCTGATATCGCAAATTTTCTTTTGGAAAAAAGTAAGGATAAAAAAGTTGTTCTTGGTACAGCCGGTTTTTTCGGGACATTACCTGATGGGATTCAGATTTATCTGGATAAATCAAAAATATCAATAGTTACCAGTAGTGCTACTATTTCAGCAAAGGTTAGAAATGCTGCAATAGATAATTTGACCTATTTTATTGGAAACAAACGGGAGTTGGAAGGAAGCGCAGGTAATGCTGTGTTGATAAAGGAATACCCAAAATTGAAGTCATTAGACGGTTCCTTGCAAGATGCTACAGTTTTATATCAAGTGTTGCCATAATTTTGAAATTTATGAAAAAAGCTTTAGTGATTATTTTCTTTTTAATTCTTATAACAGTTCCGACTGTTTTGCCTTTTTTTAGTACTAAATTTTTTTATACCCAGGATCATATTTTTGTAGCCAGATTACAACAGATGAGTTCTGCGCTGCTATCCGGACAATTTCCTGTAAGATGGGCACCGGATTTAAGATATGGGGAGCCTCTTTTTAATTTTTATGCACCACTGCCCTATTATTTAGGAGCAATAATTAACTTGTCAGGATTAGATTTTATCTGGGTTGCCAAAACGTTGTTTATTCTAAGTAGTATTTTATCAGCTGCAACAATGTATATTTTATGCCGCAAACTCTTTGACAGTAAGGCTGCATTCCTGGCAGCTTTTCTTTACATCTACGCTCCATATAGAGCAGTTGATATTTATGTCCGGGGAGCTTTGTCTGAAAGCTTTGCTTTTATTTTTTTTCCCCTAATTTTTTATTCATCCGTACTTTTGTCGGAAAAAAGAGATTTATCAAGAATTTGCTTACTTGCTCTTTCTTTAGCAGGACTTTTTCTGACACATAGCATAACAACGCTGATGTTCATGCCTTTTCTGGTGTTTTTTTGGATATACTTAATTTTCGAAAAAAAAGCACGGAGACTTATTTTTCTTTTTCTGGGTTCTTTAGCTTTAGGTTCTGGTGTGTCTGCATTTTTCTTGCTTCCTGCCATGGTTGAGCGGCAATTTATTCAAACACAGTATTTGATTGTTGGTTATTTTGACTTTAGAGCTCATTTTGTTGCTTTCTTTCAACTCTTTTCAACGTATTGGGGTTATGGATCCTCGCTTTGGGGACTAGATGATGGTTTATCTTTTCAGATAGGATCTGTTCACTGGGTGATTCTTGCATTAGCTTTAGTTTTAGGGTTATTTCTTATTAAAAATAGATACAAGTCCGTTGCTAATAAAAAGTCTTTATTCTTTTTGATATTTTTAGGAGTTAGTTTTTTTATATCCATATTTTTGCAGCATAATAAATCTGCGTTTATCTGGGAAGCTATTTCACTTATGGCTTTTATTCAATTTCCCTGGAGATTTTTAGCAATATCAATCTTTTTTGTTGCAATAATAGGAGGAGCAGTAGCGAGTTATTTTCAGAATAAGTATAAACTAATATATTTTATTTTGATTATTGCCGTAGTTGTTGTGAACCTAGGATATTTTAAACCTAAAGAGTATGTTAAAGAGAGTTTCTTTGATAAATTTTTGAATGTGGAGATTATGCAAAAAGGAGTTGATTTAACAAAAGATTATTTGCCTATTTGGGTTGCTACGACTGATGGTGACAAATTTGATTCTCCTAGAACTCAAAGCGGCAGTGCTGAATTTTCTAATCTAAAACAGAGTTCTGCAACGTTTGAATTTATGGCGGATGTTGCGTCTGATAGTTTGATTGAAGTTCCAATAACTTATTTCCCCGGCTGGGAGGTTCGGGCTAACGGTCAATTAGTAAATCAAGAGAAACCTTCAGAAATGGGTTTGATAAGATTTACGCTTCCTAAAGGCAATTATTCCATTGATATCGAGTTCAAAAATACCCCGATAAGGACCGTTGGCAATACGATTTCAATTTTTTCTATACTTACTATTTTGGCGCTGGTTAGTCTTAGAAAGAAATACAAAAATGCATAAATCTATTTCACGCTACAACGAATTTATTATTGGACTACTACTTACTTTATCACTGTTTTGGCCTTTTCTTGCAGGACCTTATTTTAAACATCACGATGATGTTCAAATAATCCGGCTGCACGAAATGAATGAGTGTATTAAGGATGGTCAGATACCCTGCAGATGGGTACCGGACTTGGGTGGGTTATATGGTTACCCACTCTTTAACTATTATGCGCCGCTACCTTACTACTTTGGTGAATTGGTTTATTTGCTAACTAGCAATCTATTAATTTCAGCAAAGGTAATGTTTATTACCAGTTTCCTGGGATCATATGTTTTTATGTATCTTTTAGCATCAAAACTTTGGGGAAAAAAGGGAGGCGCTTTAGCTGCTATTTTTTACAGTTTCGCACCTTACCATGCGCTTGATTTTTACGTCAGGGGAGCAATGGGTGAGTTATGGGGATTAATGCTTTTTCCTGCCATTTTTTGGGCTTTGATTAGATTGGAAGAGAAAATAAACACTTCTCGTCTTTTACTGTTGGCAATATTTTCTGCCGCGCTTGTAGTTTCACATAATCTTTCAGCCTTAATCTTTATGCCGCTGGCCTTAATTTGGGCGATTATCCTATTTCTTAAAAGAAAAAATGCTAAATTTTTGTGGTTTTGTTTAGGAGGAATGATTCTTGCTGTGTCTTTATCTTCGTTCTATCTACTTCCAGCCTTTTTTGAAAAGAATCTTGTTCATCTTGAAACTACAATAGGAGGGTATTTTTCATACACGGAGCATTTTAAAGGATTTAGGAAATTATTTTTGGAACGATCATGGGGGTATGGTTCATCGATTCGGGAAGTTCCGGGAGGAGAAAGAGATGGACTTTCGTATCAGATAGGATTGGTGCATGTTGTAGGATGGATTTTATCGTTGGTTGCGGCAAAGATTTTATGGAAAAAGAAAAAGAATCGGAGCATTATAATCGGATTTTGTTCATTAGCGATTTTGCTTTCAATTTTTATGATTAACCCAAGATCAGTATTCATCTGGAATTTGATAGACCCATTAAAATATCTGCAGTTTCCCTGGCGGTTTTTGCTGCTTGTAACTTTTTTTGTATCACTTGTTTCAGGCAGTATTTTCCTAGTTAATTTCAAATATAAAAATTTATTGTGGAAATTTTTGATTATTGCGGTTGTTTTTTTTAATTTTTCCTATTTTAGACCGGTAGAATTTATTAGAACAAACGATGAGCGACGTTTAAGCGGTAAAGCTTGGGATGTACAAATAAAGCGTTCAATTTTTGATTATCTGCCTATTTATGCACAAGAACCGCCGGCAGAACTTGCAACGGCAAGATACCAAATTTTAGCAGGCGACAGCCGGGTTTTTGATTTTCAGGAGGGAACAAATTGGATCACCTTTAAAACAGAAACGAATTCACATACAATTATCCGTTTATCGCAATATTATTTTCCCAACTGGAAGATATTTGTAGATCAAAAAGAAGTCAAAGTTGAATATAAAAACAACAGCTTAGGTTTAATGACCATTATTTTAGGGAAAGGTCCGCATGAAATTACAGCAAGACTTTATGATACTCAGATTAGATCTCTTTCAAATATTTTCACTTTAGTAGGGTTCACAGCTAGTGTAATATTGTTTTTATTTTCTTTCAAAAGAGTCCGCAGGTGGATATCATATTATAGAAAAAGAATGAATTAATAAAAAGAATGAATTAATAAATTAAAGAATATGGATGAAAGTGTAGAACAGATTGATCCGACTGAGAATTTGACCACGGAAATTATTAAAACACGGGCTGTTAAAGGTGCCGCAATTTTGACTGGAAGAATGGTTTTAATGCAAGGAATATCTTTTTTTGCAATGGCTTTTTTAACAGCTTTTCTCTCTCCTGCAGAATTCGGTATTTTTTTTGTGGTTTCAGCAGTTAAAAATTTCCTGGCCTATTTTGGCGATATTGGTTTTGCTCCGGCTTTAATCCAAAAAAAGGAGACACCAACTGATATTGAATTAAAAACTGTATTTACCGCCCAACAGCTGCTTATTCTAATACTACTGGTAGTTGGTTTTCTATTTACTTCTTTAATAAAAAATACTTACAACTTAGATCAGAAAGCAGTATATTTATTTTGGGCACTTCTTTTTTCTTTACTTCTCTCATCTTTAAAAACTATTCCTACTGTTTTACTGGAGAGAAAGTTAGAATTTAATAAATGGGTAATTCCGCAAATAATCGAGAATATAATTTTTAATTTAACAGTTGTAATGCTGGCTTGGAAAGGATTTGGAATTACAAGCTATACTGCTGCCGTACTTTTGTCCGGTTTCATAGGTCTTCTTATTACATATATAGTCCAGCCCTGGCTTCCTGGAATTGCATTTTCGATGAAAGCTTTTAAGTCCGTATTAACATTTGGTGTTCCCTATCAAGTAAACACACTCCTTGCGATGGTGAAAGATGACGGCATGATCCTTCTTCTGGGAGGGGTACTGGGTTCTTCCGGTATCGGGCTTTTGGGATGGGCTCAGAAATGGGCTTATGCGCCACTCCGGTTTTTTATGGATCAAGTAATTAAAGTCACATTTCCTGCATTTTCCCGGCTGCAGGGAAATAGAAAAGAATTGTCAGACTTGGTTACCAAATCAATTTTCTTTATTTGTTTTTTGGTTTTTCCGTCTTTAGTGATGTTGGTGCTTTTAGCACCAATTTTAGTTGAAATAATTCCTAAATATATCAAATGGAGTCCTGCTCTATTTGCATTATCTGTTCTCTCGATTACTTCAGCCTTGGCAGCCATCACTACCCCTTTAACCAATACCTTAAACGCTATAGGTAGAATATCTCTTACTTTTAAACTAATGGTGATGTGGACTGTCTTAACTTGGATTTTCGTACCATTAATGGCTGTTTCGTTTGGTTTAAACGGTGCAGCGCTGGGTTTTACTTTGGTTGGACTGAGTTCTTTTGTGGCCCTATTTTTGGTTTCCAAGTATGTAGATATAGATTATCTTCGAAGTACTGGTAAGCCCCTGCTGGCAAGCGTTCTAATGGGATTTTGTGTATTCACAGCAAGGAGCATTTTCCCCAGTCAATGGTTGCAAGTGATTTTGATGATTGCGGTTGGTACCATTTCTTATTTATTGGTAATTATTATACTTGAGCCAAAACTTCCGCTTTTAATTAAAAGCCAATTTAGAAGAAAAATTAGAAGAAAAAAATGAAAATAATATTTTTTTTATTGCTATCTCTTTTCTCAATAATTTCTTCCGTACAAACGGTTATAGCAGATAATTCATTCATTTCCGAAGCAAAGGATTCATTCATTTCAGTTGTGAATCCGGTTAGGGGTACTGACTACTGGGATATTAAGGACCAGGAAGTAGAGACTGTTGTTTTGGGTCAAATTGAGATATTAGATAAATCCAGCTTACCGGCGACTTGGTTGCTGCGGTTTGACGTGCTTGACAGCGAAAATATTGTTAACCAGTTAAAGAATAGATTGTCTGATGAAAAGGGGTTATTTTTGGAAGTAACTCAAACTTGGACAACTCAAGCAAAAATTCAATATCAAAAGTCAGATATTTGGCACGCAGCAGGCAGTGCTTTTCTGACAGGCTATGAAAGAGAACAAAGAGAAAAATTGATTGATGTTGCTTTTGAAAAATTTAAAAATATCTTTGGTCAATATCCTGTTTCGGTTGGAGCTTGGTGGATTGATAGTTATTCGCTGGAATACATGCAAAAAAAATACGATATCGTTTCAGCTTTAATTGTGGCTGATCAGTACTCAACGGATAATTATCAAATTTGGGGACAATATTTTGGAACTTCGTATTATCCCGGCAAAAGCAATGCACTTCATCCGGCCCAAGGTTTAGACAGTAAGCTAGATGTTGTTTTGATGCAGTGGGCTACTAGGGATCCTGTAAATGGTTATGGAAACGGGGTAATGGAAAGTACTTTTTCCCTGCAAGCTAATGATTATATTGATTATCACGGGTTAGATACGGAGTATTTTTCTTCCTTAATTGATATATACACAAAACAAAAATTTAACCAGTTTTCTCATGTGGTGGTTGGTTTAGAAAATTCCTATTCCTGGAAAAAATATGCAGGTGAGTATGAAAAACAAATTGAGGTATTGGCAGAGAAAAAAAATTCCAATCAGTTGTCGGTTGTTACGATGGGTGATTTTGCCAATTGGTATAGAAAAGCTTTTCCAAAACTTTCTCCTGAACAACTAATTGTTGTAGATGACCCGCTGGGAAGTTTTAAAAAAGCTGTATGGTTTATGAATCCATATTATAGAGCAGGATGGTTTTTTAATACAGATGGAAGTGTTTTTCGGGATATCAGGCAATATATTGACGGAGAAGAGGAGCTATGCTTTAAGACCAGATGTGACAATGTTAACTTTGCTACTTCTGCCACCAGGGTTTTGGACGATGTCAGTTTTGGAAGCAAATGGGTGATAGATGAAGGGAAAATTAGTAATTTTAAAGTAGAAAGAAAAGACAAAGAATTTTTAATAAGTTATAAAAATGAAGCGGGAAATGTAAGGCAAATAGGATTTTTGCCGCGGGATATCAGCATTGACGGGAAAATATTTTCTATAGATGAAGCAATACTGAATGCTACAAAAAAAGAAATTCAGACAATAGGTAATACTGAAATTACGGATAGTTTTTTGAGGTGGTCCTTTGTTTCCGTAATGGTCAAAAATAGCAAGTTTCTTGTTTTCTTGATTTTGGCAGTTATTTTACCAGGATTAGTATTTACCAGTAGAGTTTTTAGAAAAGAAGAATCTCCTTTTTTAAGAATATTTGTATCGACAACTATTGGATTTGTAGCGCTCACTCTGTTTTTTTATATAACTAGTTTGTTAAAAATTAGACCTCTCGTTTATATTTATATTTTAATCAGCCTTATTATTTTTATCCGTTTTAAGATTTACGAAAACCTATCTTTTAAGTTTTCAAGAATTAAAGAATTATCTAATTTATTTTTAATTTCAATTATTGCAGCAGGGACTGTTTTTCAAGTAATTCCTGTATTCAGAAGCGGTTTAAAGTTTGGTTACGGTTTAGGGCTTTGGGGGCCTAATACTCATGACGGTGTTTGGCATATAGCTTTAATTAACCAATTGGTAAAGTCTGTTCCGCCTGAAAACCCTGTCCACTCTGGTGTTATCTTAAAGAACTATCATTTCTTTTACGATCTTTTGGTGGCGGTTACAAATTACTTATCCGGACTACCGGTTTCCGATTTGGTCTTTAGATTTTATCCGGTAATTTTTTCTTTGATGTTGGGATTGGGTTTCTATTATCTTATCTTGAAACTTTTCAAAAACAGAATGGGAAAGATGCAGATAAAAATTGCTAGTGCATTCAGTTTATATTTTATTTATTTTGCCGGCAGTTTTGGATGGATTGTGGAATTCTTGCGGGAGGGTCACTTTGGCGGTGAATCAGCCTTTTGGGTCAACCAGGCAGTTTCTTTTAATTTAAATCCACCGTTTGCTATTTCTTTAATTATTCTTATTTCCCTATTTCATATATTGTTTTCAAACATCAAGGGAATAATGCCGAAAATAGTTATGATTATTATAGTTGGTACTCTTGCCAGCTTTAAATCATACACCGGCATTTTAGTATTGGGAGCTTTGTGTTTTGTAGCAATTAAAAGGCTTTTAAGAAATAAAGATTTTACTTATTTTTGGATTGCACTTTTTTCTATTTTGATAACTGCTTTATTATTTTTGTCTAATTTTCAAGCGAGTTCTGCGTTGATTATTTTTGCGCCGTTTTGGTTTATTCATTCAATGGTTGACTCTCCGGACCGGGTGGGTTGGATTAGGTTATCTTTAGCCAGAACAACCTCTCAGGCTTTGGGGAATTGGTCGAAGTTTATTATGGCTGAAACATTGAGTCTCTCGCTTTTTATATTCGGTAATTTAGGGCTACGTTTTTTAAGCTTAGGATCTCTACTGAAGATAAAAGAAATTTTCAAAAATGACACTTTATTGTTTATTTTTATAACGACAATTTTATCAATTACAATACCCATTTTCTTTATACAATCAGGTAATCCCTGGAATACAATTCAATTTTTCTATCCCTCTTTATATATTAGCGCGCTTTTTTGCGGACCTGTTATTGCTTTTTTGATTTTTAGACTAAATAAGATACTGGCTTTTAGCCTTGTATGTTTAGTTCTTTTCCTTGCGCCGATTAACTCGCTTGTTACAGCCAATGGATATTTGAGTAAAATGCCGCATGCCTTTATTCCTTCAAAGGAGCTTGCAGGTCTGCAATTTTTAGCAGAAAAGCCAGGTGGAGTAGTGCTGACTTATCCTTATGACGAAAAATTAAAAACCACAATTGCAGAACCCCGACCGATTCTTGCTTATGATAGTACGGCTTATGTTTCAGCCTTTTCTAAAAAGGCAGTATATTTGGAAGATGAGCCGCAGAATCAAATTTTGCTGACAGATTATAAAAAAAGACTAGTTACTTCAAAGGATTTCTTCTTAAAACCTATCTTAGAAGGATCAAAATTTCTGCGCGATAATAATATAAAATATATTTACTTACCAAAAATATACAACGTAAGATTGGATGAAAGCACAAAAGAGATTAGAAATATTTTTGAGAACGAAGAGGTAGTTATATATCAAGTAAAGCAATGAAGTCTAAATTATTATTGTTTTCTATCATAGCAGTTGGATTAATCCTAAGGGTGCTATTCATAAATAGCAGCCCCCCGGCGTTATATGGAGATGAGTTGACTATTACACTGGATATTTATTCTATATTAAAAACAGGACACGACCAGCTTGGTAATTTTCTGCCTTTGACATTTAACATGAGTGCCGGGCGTCCTGCAGGGTATGTTTACGGGTCAATTCCATTTGTAGCTATTTTTGGTCCTACCGCAATTGGGGTAAAAGCACTTTCAATATTATCTGGACTGGGAATTATTGTTCTTTTGTATTTACTTGGAACAAAACTTTTTTCTGAAAAAGTAGGACTTCTCTCGGCCGTTATTGGTGCTGTTTCTCCCTGGGAAATTTCTTTAAGCAGAGTCGGTTTTGAAACTCATTTTGCTTTATTTTTGGCTCTATTTGGTATCTACTTATTTATATTGGCAAGACAAAAAGCAATACTATATATTTTTTCAGCCTTTTGTTTTGGGCTGACTGTGCATACATATCTTACATATAAAGTTGCTATATTATTATTCCTGCCGCTGATTTTGTGGTATCAGAATGGTTTTATAAAACTATCCCAAAAAAACAAAAAATACTTTCTATCGGGGATAGTTGTGTTTGCAATACTAGTTAGTTTGTCTTTTAGTCAAACATTCCTGGCTGGTTCAGAAAACAGATTTTTTAATATCAATATTTTTTCGCAAAGCAGTATAAAGAGTAAAATTGTACAAAAAATAAACTTTGAAAGGCAAATAACAAAGTTACCTGAGTCTTTGGCTAAATATTTTCACAATAAGCCGGTAGAATATACAAAAGTTTTCATTGAAAATTATTTGCAGAATTTTTCTATAGATTTTTTAATTCTTCATGGCGATAGAAACCCTAGACACAACATGGCGACTATGGGTGGTATTTATTTCGTAGAACTATTTCTAATTTTTATCGGTTTGGTGACATCCTGGAGTAAAGGAAGACGGAAGCTATTATTCTTAGTCTTCTGGTTGCTTTTAGCTCCGATCCCTACAGCAATTGTTGATAGTCCTCATGCGCTAAGAAGCGCTTTTATGCTTCCTCCTCTTATTCTGCTTTCTGCAATAGGCTTGGCAGCTGTTTTTAATTGCAAAAATAAATTACTGACAGGTTTAATTCTACTGCTTTTTGCTGTTCAATTTATATTTTTTATACAAAAACTATATTTTTTAGCCCCAAAAGAATACAGTAACTTTTGGTCCTATTCTGCAAAACTTGCTTCAGAGATTGTTAAAAACAGTCAAAATGAATTTACCTACATAATTTTGTCTGACAGGATAGATAATATTGAGTTTGCATATCCTGTTTATGCAAAAATTGACCCCAGTATAGTAATTAATCAGAACAAAAAGAAAACTTTGCTTAGCGGTAACAAGTTAAAAAGATTTGATAATGTTTATATTGGATATATTCCCGAGACTCAAGTAGAAAAATTCATTGATTCGCTTGAGGGTTCTGTTTTGTATATTGGTACGGCAAGTGATAAAAGGTTTCTTACTGATCCGGAAACAATCAATGGTTTGGATGGCCTTGAAGCTTTAGTTCTTAAGAAAAGGCTCTAAGTTATGAATAGAATTAGATATTTATTCCTTGTTTTTATTTTACTAATCTCACTGTCTTTTAGGCTGTACATTAATTATTTTATACTGATTAATCCTCGTCTTAATTTACTGATAATATTTGCGGGTTTAACTAATTTAGTATTGATATTTTATATCATTTACAGATTGGCAAATTACAAGGTTGGACTACTTGCAGCTTTGCTATACGCTGTATCTCCATGGTTAGCGTATCTTGAAATAGCAGCTAATCCATACGTTATCCTACTTACCTTTTTACTGTTTTTTTATATGGGTGCTCAGGTATTTAATATTAGCAAAAAGCTTTTCTTGATGTTTGTTATTCTAGCAATATCAATCTACATTTACAGGTTCAACCAAATGACAATTTTTTCCGATGTCGGCTTAATTAATTCGGTAAACTCTTTTAGAGGCGAGATCAGTCAAACCATTTTTGCTTCCCTGGGAAGGATTATTGAGAATCGTTATATATATTTAAGCGAGCATTTAGTATTTAATATTCTCAAACAATTTACTCCGGCAACTTATTTTACAAATCAAGTGTCCTTGCTTGGATTTTCTAATTCTCCGCCAATCTATCTGGGTTTTATAATCCCTTTC
>JAHIVD010000094.1 GCA_018816815.1 Patescibacteria group bacterium | reverse complement strand
TTGGCAACCTGCCGCTTTTTGGAGAAGAAAACAAATATCCTGTTTATTGGCCAGCCCGGTACCGGTAAGACTCATCTGTCAGTAGCCTTAGCCTTACAAGCCTTAGGATATGGCAAAACAGTCCTTTTTACCACAGCCTGGGACATGATCAATAGTTTGCAGCAAAGCAGGGCTGATTTTAGTTATCAGAAAAGGGTTCAACAGTATTTAAAACCCGATCTGTTAATCCTGGATGAACTGGGTTACCGCAGTATGGCAGAGAAAACAGTGGAGGACTTTTTTGAGATAGTTTCCAGACGGTATGAAAAAGGATCCATTATTATTACCAGTAACCGTTCAATCTCAGAATGGGATAAAGTATTTATTGATAAAACCTTAACTACAGCTGTAGTAGACAGGTTAATGCACCACTGCCAGGTTATTGAGATTAAAGGAGAGAGCTTCCGTTTTAAAAGAAAAGACTAAACACACACATTATTTTTTTACTAAAATATGCACAATTTTATTTTCCAATTATCCCTCAAAACTGCACAAAATTATTTTCCGCTTGACAACCAGGTTACGTTTCAATTCATCAGATAATGAAGTATGGTCTCTTCCTAATCTTCTACCAATTTCCCTAAGTGATACTTTTTCTTTTCTCCAGCCATACAAAAGCTCACGCTCCATTAAGCTTAAATGCTTAAATTTCTTCAACTAAATCACCACCCTTCTTTAAGTACCTGATTATACCTGGGTGGTGGGATTCGTTTTAGAACTTAAGCCGTTCCTATGTTTTGAAATAGTCCTCAACTTAACTTCCCTACTTCCCTCTTGTGGGCAGGAATAAAATCTTTTAGAATGCAATAGATATATTTTCTGTCCCGGCAATACAATTTGAATTTATGCCCAAAGGACAAAACAAAAAAACTACTTCTAGATATTCCTTACTTGATACTATCCTTCTTTTGGTCAAAATCACCCTTGTTAAGATAGGAAACACACCTTTTTTAGCTTTTCACTATTTGCTACCAGCTACTCGCTGGATCATAGATATTTGTACTTCGGTCGTGAGACACTTGCCTGGGATTCGCATGCCAAATTTTCAAAACATTCTTTATTATATATTTTGTATTTTTTCTTTCGGACTCCGCAAACGCACAGTTGGCAGACCTAAAAAATTGCGTTTTTCCAGAAGATCCAAAATAGTAGTCGCCTTATCCTCTTTTTCAATCTTTCTTTTTATCTATACTGTTTTTATCTTAACAGCAGCTTATGAGCTCCCAACACCTACCAGACTCATCAATTCTAGCAAATCACTCACCAGCGAATTTTATGACAGAAACGGAAAACTGCTTTACAGGCTGTATGAAGGACAAAACCGTACACTTGTTAAGCTAGAACAGATACCTAAACACCTAATCCAAGCAACTATTGCAATTGAGGATCAAAACTTTTACCAGCATCCGGGAATAGATCCGGTAGCGATAGTACGCGCTTTTTACCATAATTTGAAAACCGACAATCTAGAAGGGGCATCAACGATCACTCAACAATTAATTAAAAATTCACTCCTGACCCCGGAAAAAAGCTACATCCGCAAAACCAAAGAGATAATTTTGGCTATATGGGCAGAGCGGATTTATTCAAAAAACCAAATTTTGCAAATGTATTTTAACGAAGCGCCTTACGGAGGAGCTATTGTAGGAGTTGCCGCAGCCTCTGAAACATATTTTGGTAAAACACCAAGCGAACTTAATCTAGCAGAAAGCGCCTACCTCGCAGGCTTACCAGCTTCTCCAACAGAATTTTCCCCATATGGCACTAAACCTGAACTTACTAAGTTGCGGCAAAAGGATATTTTGCAAAAAATGGTAAAGAACAACTATATTACTCAAACAGAAGCTGACAGAGCTTTTTCAGAAAACTTAAAAATCAAACCACTTACAAATAACATCAATGCCCCACACTTTATCTTTTATATAAAAGACCTGTTGGCTAAAAAATATGGCTCAAGAATTGTTGCAGAAGGCGGGCTTAAAATTTATACCACACTGGATTTAGACTTGCAGAAACAGGTAGAAGCAATAGTTGCAAAAGAAATAGAAAACTTAAAAAATTTAAATGTCAAAAACGGGGCAGCTATGGTTGTAGATGCTACAACAGGACAAATTTTAAGCATGGTAGGTTCAAGAAATTATGATTATCCAAGTTTTGGTAATTTCAATGTCACTTTGGCGCTTCGCCAACCAGGATCTGCCATCAAACCAATAACTTACGCAACTGCCTTTAAACTTGGGTTTAATCCGAATAATATAATCCTGGATACACCAGTTGTGTTTAAAAACCAATGGGGCAGCTCATATGCTCCTGTAAATTATGACAATACATTCAAAGGCCCTGTAACACTGCGTCAAGCCCTTGGAAGCTCGCTAAATATCCCTGCCGTAAAACTTTTAGCTACCATAGGGCTTGACCCTGTTATTCAAACAGCCCAAAATTTAGGGATAACCACCTTTGATGATCCAAAACGCTACGGTCTGTCTCTAACATTAGGAGGAGCGGAGATAAAAATGATCGAGATGATAGGAGTTTATGGAGCTTTTGCAAGAAACGGACTGCTACATCAACCAACCGGAATTATTAAAGTAACTGATAGTGGTAACAATGTTTTAGAAGAGTACAAAAATTCCCCAAAACAAGCAATTTCTCCTCAAATCGCCTATCTAATCACAAGTATCTTATCCGATGATAATGCAAGAAAATTAGCATTTGGTTCTCGTTCCCTACTCAATATACCGGGCTACGAAGTAGGGGCAAAAACCGGTACATCAGATAATAAACGGGACAATTGGACATTTGGCTACACTCCGAAATTTGTTGTAGGAGTCTGGGTAGGTAATCCTGATAATTCACCAATGCATCCTGTTTTAACTTCCGGCATTACAGGCGCCTCTCCGATTTGGAATAAGATAATACATCTACTTATAGACGACACTCCACCTCTGGCTTTTGAGAAACCGCCACTACTGGCTGAATCAGTAATAGACGGCAAAAAAGATATAAGTCAAACAGGAGTAATTCCTAAATCCATGGTTAGAATACGAAAAAGTGAAGATAAATTGATTTTTTCTGATTCTTTCTCTACTTGGGCAACACCTTCCGGCCAAACTGTATCACTCCAGCACCACCCAGCCCCGTAAATCAGTTTTTTTAACCTTTACCGGTGCAGTGATAAAACGCGAAGAGTCCCCTATAAAGATTAGGGTGCCAAAACGGGCTTTTGCTGCTTTTTTCCAGTATTCACTTTCTACTGCCAACTCTTTACCGTATCTTTTTTCTAAATCATTTATATCACAAGCATCAAGAGTGTCAAAAAAAATCACTTTTTTTACCCGGAATTCACCGATTATCTCTTTACCAGAAGGCTTAATGTAAACCAAATCTCCGTTTGAAATCATCCCAAATGGCGGGTTTTTAACCTTTGAAAAACGGGATTCTATTGTTTTTCTGCCGGAGAGTATTAACTCCCCTGCTCCCCCTTTAAATATAGCCAGATGTTTTGTCATAAATTGGAGCAGATTTGAGTCTTGCCAAAAAACTTTAACTGAAGTAGTTGTTTGTCTTTAGTCAGAAAAAAATCACACTCAGCTTCAGCTGCAGAGTGAAGCTGAATATTATCCTCCAGATCAATAGACGGACCTTCTGTCGCCCTATCCAAAATATCTTGACTTAAGTCTGTTAGATTAAAATCGTTTAAAAAAGAATTCATTTTTACATCAGGAACATTTATCTTAACATTTATTTTATTTACATAAAACAGAATGTGACAAGACAAAGTGGATACAAATCCTTTGTAGTTGATTGTTTTTATTTTTGCATCTTTATCAGGCACAACCCTAACAACAACTTTAGACCTTCTTACAAACTTAGCCTCTTCCCCTTTCTCTAAAGCTTTTGCGAGATTACTAGATTTAGTTCTTAACTCCGTAAACGTAAT
>JAHIVD010000093.1 GCA_018816815.1 Patescibacteria group bacterium | reverse complement strand
TCTGCCTGTTTGAGCTTTGGGGTAAGGAAGATGCTTGGCTAGAAATTCCAGTTGATCTTCATTTAAAACATCAGTACTATATGTTAAAGGCAGGATAATCACCTCTTTTCTCTACTCAAGAAAAGAGTATCCTGCCTTTTAATTGCTTGTCAACTTAAAGCTAATTTCATCTTAAGTGGACTTTTGAAACGGGTTCAGAATTTTAATTTTTTAGATTTCGTTTTTCTTTAACATTTTAGATTTCGTATTACACAAAAGTAATTACTTTTTCTTCCACTAAACAATCTGTCCTGTTATGGATTGTTTTGGCAACATGAGATCCATCAGCCAGGTTACCATCTGCCTTTTTCCTAAGGGCTAACTGTACTACTTTCCTGGTAGTACTAAACATCCGGGCTGTTTTGGAAATATTACCTGTTTGAGCAAAAACTTCAAGTATTGCAGCCCTTGCTGTTTCAGGATTTAATTTATACAAACTATAGTAATTCAAGAGAATATCCGGTTGTTGTCCAGTTTTCATCTATACCTCCTTTCAGCTCAGACAGTGATGTAATGCCGGCAAGTTTAAATGCCGTTTTAATATATCTAAGACCCTTAATTCTAACTGAAAGGTGTATACGATCCGCTAGCTCACCTACATTTCCCTATTGACTTTAAGCCTATCTGCTATATGAGCTTTGGGAATACCGGATTCATATAATTCCCAGGCTATTGTTATCTTAGTTAGATTCAACACATCCATATTTTAACTGATGTGTCGGATATTAAACTTTAATTAAGCGCAGAATTTGCATTTGGCCTATAATTTGCTATAATTAAGAACATTATGGCTGGACCAGAAACTAGACCTGAATACTCGGAAGAATCTGTTGGAAGTGCCAGCTTAGGATTTGTAGAAAGAACACGACGAAGGCTTAAATTGCATACAATCCCAAGCATGACACTTGTCTTCGGAATAGGAGGAGAAATTTGGCATGGAAGCAATAATATACGGGGGATAGATGATGTTATACCAACGATCATTGCAGGAGCGGTTATTGTAGGGATTGTTACATGGATGGAGAGATGGGAACGCGGATTGGATAGGCGATCAGCAGAAGTGAGGGAAAAACTTCAAAGAGAACCAGAAGAGAAAGTTCTGAGAGATGAAGAAGCGCCAGAAGTCTAAAAATATTATTATCCAAATTTTGGATATAGTAGGATACGGAGAGAATAAAGAAGATTTTGCTGACGAGTTGTTGTCTTTATGTCAACAACAAACCTTAGTAGATTTAGTTAAAAGCTTACCAGAAGAAAAGCGAATATTGTTGGAAAAGACTTCATTTTCACAGACTAATCCTCAAAATATTGAACAGGTCTTAAACGAGAATTTTACTGAAGAGATGATACTGCAAGCTTTAAAAAACGCCACAGAAAATATAATTAAGACTTATCTTCAGACAATATCTCCCCATTTATCAGATACTCAGAAAAAGAATTTACAAACATACATCCAAACTTTTACTCAGTAAGTTTTTCTAACTTATAAATTATTTTTTAGTTAGAATTTGAAGTCAGGGAGTGTTACAATCTGATCATGAAAAGACTTGTTTTGGTTGATGGCAATGCCTTGCTTCACCGGGCTTATCATGCCACTCCGCCTTTTACTACCTCAAAAGGGGAACTGGTTAATGCTGTTTATGGCTTTTCTTCCATGATTTTAAAGGTGATTTCAGAGCTTCATCCGGAGTATCTGGCCATTGCCTGGGATAAAAAAGGGCCAACTTTCAGGCATCAAGCATATACTCAATATAAAGCAACGCGTGGACCTACTGATGAGGGTTTATCCAGTCAATACAAAAGAGTTCATGAAGTATCCTTGGCTTTTAATATTCCGGAATTTAAAGTTTCCGGTTATGAAGCAGATGACCTGATTGGGACTTTAGCTTTACAGGCACAAAAAGAAAAAGATTTGGAAATTGTTATTGTGACCGGAGATAAAGATATTACACAACTTATTGATAAAAACATTAAAGTATTTATGCCCAAAAAGACTCTTTCTGATGTAGGGCTTTATGGAGTAGAGGAATTTGTAGTTAAATACGGGTTTTTCCCTAAACAACTCATTGATTATAAAGGTTTGGCAGGAGATTCATCAGATAATATTCCGGGCGTTGCTGGAATCGGAGATGTAACAGCTACTAAATTAATTCATCAATTTGGCTCTATTGAAGAAATCTACAAACCTGAGAATTTAAAGATTTTGCCAAAAAGAACACAAACGCTGCTGTCAGAAGGTGCAGAATCTGCTGTGATGAGCAAGAAATTGGCTACGCTAGATTTGAAAGCACCTATTAAATTAAATCTTCCTGCTTGTGTGATGCGGGATTTTGATAAAGAAGAAGTTGTGAAGCTATTTGAAGAACTGGAGTTCAGGAGTTTAGTTGCCAGATTGCCTGATGGTCTTCAGGGAGCAGCTCGTCAGGGTATAAAAAAACGCTCGATTGATAAACCTCAACCCTTGAGGGGCTCTCTTAACTTACCATCTCAAAAGACTTCAAATTTAGCTGCCAGATTGGATGCGAAAGTTGTACCAATTCTAAGGAGAATGATTAAGACAGGTATACTCGTTGATCTTAAGTTTTTAGACAAGTTTGGTAAGGAACTAAAAGGCCAATTAGTCAAATTAGAAAAAGATATTTACTCAAAAGTAGGACATCAATTAAATCTGAACAGCCCAAAGCAGTTATCGCAAGTGCTTTTTGATGAACTAAAACTACCTGTGGTTAGAAAAACTAAAACCGGGCGTTCGACAGATGAAAGGACTTTGCAAGAACTATTTTCCGCTCATCCTGTTGTGCCGCTTCTCTTGGAATACAGACAATTGTTTAAACTGGTTTCAACATACATTGATAGTCTGCCAAAGTTTGTTGAAAATGATGGCAGAATACATTCTACTTTTAATGTAGAAGGAGCTGCTACAGGAAGACTTTCTTCAAAAGATCCTAATTTGCAAAATATTCCGGTTAAAGGTTCGGTTGGGGGAGAAATAAGGCGTGCATTTGTTGCTCCGAAAGGTAAGATTCTGCTGGGAGCTGATTATTCGCAAATTGAGCTTAGGATAATGGCACACTTAGCAGATGACCCTGGTCTTAAAAAAGCTTTTAATAAAGGGTTGGATATTCATGCAGCCACTGCAGCTAAAATATTCAAAATTCCTGTTGAGAAAGTCACAAAAAAGCAAAGAATGGTGGGTAAGACTATGAATTTTGCTACGCTTTATGGTCAAGGCCCGCATGCGTTGTCCCGCCAGTTGGGAGTAGAATACAGTGTAGCCCGGCAATATATTGCTGAATATTTTGAGCAGTTTCCTGGAGTGAAAAATTGGATGCAAAAAACATTAGCTTTTGGCTGCGAGAAAGGTTATGTTGAAACACTTTGGGGCAGGAGAAGGTATATCCCGGAGTTAAAAGCCGGCAACATGATGATCAAATCAGCAGGAGAACGGGCTGCTGTTAATCATCCTGTTCAAGGAGGTGCGGCTGATATGATCAAAAAGGCAATGGTGGAAATTGATAAGGAATTAGTTCAGGGTAAAGGAAAAAAAACAACGAATGACGAACGATCTACGATAAAGGGATCATGTTCTATGATCCTTCAAGTGCATGATGAGCTACTTTTTGAATGTGACATGAGGTGTGTTAATGAAGTTGCAAGAATGGTGAAAGTTAGGATGGAAAATGCTTTAAAACTTTCTGTGCCGGTAGTGGTTGATCTAAAAGTTGGCCCTAATTGGGGAGAGATGAAGTTATTAAAAGTTTGATTTATTGATAAAAACATTATGATCGTAGCATTTTTGTCCATGGTATAATGTCTACATGATAAAAAAGAGACTTTTAAAATACACTGCTATTTATAATTCTGAACCTGAGGGTGGGTTTACTGTTACAGTGCCTGTTTTGCCAGGTTGTGTCACTTATGGCAAGGATTTAAAAGAGGCAGAAAAGATGGCTAAGGATGCGATTAGGCTTTATTTAGAAAGTTTAAAGGCTCACAAAGAACCTTTGCCAGAAAACAGCAAGTCTTTTATTAGCTTTATTGATTTAGAGTTTTCTCAAACTCATGCCTAAGGTTTATACTCCCAAACAAGTTTTGATAAAATACAAAAAATTAGGATTTATAGAAGACCGCCAAAGCGGCAGCCATAAAATCTTGTATAATCCGGAAACTAAAACCAGGGTTGTAATTCCATTTCATCTTAAAGATTTACCAAAAGGAACTTTTTCATCTATTTTAAGAGAATCAAAAGTTACAAGGGAGGAATTTGAAAAAGCTTAAAAGTTGGAAAAAACCAGGGAGAAACGAAAGAATTGAAAAATTTAATCAGATAATTTGAGCAGGTTTTCTGCTAATTTAAAACCATTTTTTGGATAAATTTGATCAAAGCTGAAGATGGCTTGCAACTGATTTTGATATTTATCCAGTAGGGCCATATTGTAGCAATCAGGATAGGAGATTCTCTTCTTTGAGCTTTGTTTTATAAACCAATCATCAGCTAAAGCAATGGATTCTTTGGGGAGTTGGAGCAGGGGTAAGGCTAATTTACGAACCTCTTTTAAAAATTTTTTAGCAGCTTGATGTGAAACTTTGTAACTTAAGACAGTGACGACTTCTGAAATAGTAAAAGGGGAGATATAAAAAATCGCACCTTCTTCTTGTAAGTAATTACTGATTTGAACAGCCTTGGAATGGTTAGTGTCGTCTGTTTTAGACAAGGCTACTAAGGCATCGGCATCTAATAAAATATCTAAAACCATTGGAGTTTTTTGATTCGAAGTAACCGGGTCGGGTAAGGGTTTACCAAATAAATATTTACTAAGATTAGCCATTAGCGATAGAGATAAAAATCTAATTTACTAGAAAGGTCTTTAGGTCCGCTCTTAATGTTGAGTTTAGCTAAAGAGGAGAGCTTTTTAGGTTTAACCTTTTTCTTCTCTTCCTCAAGACCGGTGATAATTAGCCGGCGAAGCAACTCGGTCAGAGTTTGATTCAGTTGGTCGGCTAATCTTTTAGCCTGTTGATGGGTAGTTTCAGGGATATAAATTTGAGTTCTGAACATGTTAATAGTATACAGCAGATGTATACATTTTATCAAGAATTAGATTACCATTTTTTTAACCGGTCTTTGCTCTATTTCAAATTTTACAAATCCGGTTTTTTCTAGAACAAAGAAAGTTATCCAAAGGAAAGGATAGATTAAGAGGTTGAGCATTGAAGTAAAAGACTGGAGAGTTAGAAATACTAGTATAGCCAAGCCTGCAGGAATAAAGTTTTGATAAGGCTTGATAAAATTTTGTACCTGATCTTTAACAGTTTGTTCGATTAATTGATTGGTTAAATTAACCGGAGCCTGAATGTTTTCTTGGGAAGTAGTTAAGTTTTCTAAAACTTGAGGATCAAGTCCGGATTGTCTTAAAAGCTCTGGATTTTGTTTTAAAAGCTCTAGCTGTTCCCCAGTGATTTGCGGCAGGTTCATTTGTTCAGTTGGGATATTGGCTTCAGGCAGCGGTGCCATTTTAATAGCAGTTTCTATTAGAGAATCAGGGACTTGGAAGCCGTTTTGGTTGATAATTTTGCTGGTGGAGAAAAAATAAACAATACAAATTGTCAGTATTAAAAGCCCTGATAAACGCCTAACAGGAGGACCCAATAGTTTAGATGGTTGGAAATTTAAATAACTTTTTAGTACAACGTCAAGGTTGAAATTTGACAGCAGTAAGCTTAAAAAAATACCTATTGTGAACACAATAGCTAAAGAAAAATCAATAAAGAAAAAAGGAACTGCAGCTCCAATTACTGCAACAGGAATACTGATTTTCCAATCCTGTGCAATCGTTACTAAAAGAATAAAAAACAGGCTGGAGAAGGAAATCAAAATTGCAATATTAATTAGAATGATTAGAGTATTTAAAGAAAACGAGAAAATTAAATCATATGTTTTGAAAAGAGGAGTAGTTAGATAAATTAAGGATACGAAAGATACTAAAAAAAGAGGAGCAAAGATAAGTTTTTTGATAAAATTCATAATGTATCCTCAAGAGATTAGCAAGAAGCTATTTTAATGGTAGCATAATTTTTATAGATATTCTCGACTTCGCTTGAGCAATAATGTAAGATAGCCTCATAAAGATGAAAACTTTAGTCACACATATTAATCCCCATCTGGATGATATTGCCTCAATCTGGTTTTTTAAAAAATTTCATCCTGAATTCAAAGATGC
>JAHIVD010000092.1 GCA_018816815.1 Patescibacteria group bacterium | reverse complement strand
CTTGAAGTTTTAACCCGGCGAATAAATGCCATACCCACATTGTAAGCTGCGCGCAGAGATAATCAATAACCGCTAGTGTCCTGCATTTTCAATATTTAGCTTCAATTGAGTGGCAAAATATATGGTTTGAGAAACTCAGGTGCTACAAATCCGGATGCAAAGTGCAACGCCCCTCCGGATTAGTTGAATAACCAAATAGGGCAACTTTTCCTGATAAATCAGGGATCTGAAATTCCAACTTAAGTTCGTGTCTTTTCATTTGTTCCGAATATATTGTTAATTGATCCCCCACGATGATTACATTGTTCCTACAAGCATCTCCGAAGTCCCAGGGTTTCACTTCAATGTTATTAATTTCATAAATCTCGTCCGTATTAATCACATTGTTATAGTAAGGGGTTTTAAGCTGAGGACGAAGTTGATCTTGCATTTTCTTTGGCGGATAACTTTTTAGATAAGCGATTCTTATTCCTATACCCGGATCTCTAGATAAATCTATAATAATCTGTTTGTTATTATATTCCGGAAGTTTATCCATTAGCTTCATGTATGCATAACCATAATTTTCCGCCTTTTCATACTTAAACAAAATAAAGTATGAGATATATAGCGAGAAAAAAGAATATGATAAAAAGATTCCTAATATGAATAATTTTGTTATGTTGGATCTAAGTAGCAGATAAATCTGGAATAGACCTAATGATATTATCAGGGTTAACACCCACAAGAAATTTAATGTTCGTAGAGGATAGAAGAAATCGCCTGTCAAAGAAGCCGAGATTGGAGTAATTATTAATAATAAGCCTATTATTTTGACAAAATTTAATGATTTGTCCGCTTTCAGTAAATACCGTATTCCAATTAAAAATGGTATTATTAACCAATTATAAAAGGCACTTAGTCCAGGCATAGTTCTACCTAAGTTGATATCCGAATCAAAAAATAGATTCTTGGGAGAGCAATAGATTAAATAATTGTTGATAATTGTCTTTCCAATATTCAAAATCTTAGATTGATTATTGAGTTGATTATTAAAGGAACTAACTTGATCAAGTCTTCTTGTGAAAGCTCCTGATTGTAAGATTAGAAGATGTGGTATCTGTGTAATGATAAATAATAAAAATGCTAGAATTACCCATTTTTTCTTTCTTAATAAAATATTCCTAAAAAGGAATACAAAAATTGGAAGAAAAATTATAGCAATCAGCCGTTCGCTGTAGTATGCATGAGTGGAAATTCCAAGAACAAGACTTGCAATCGGAAGTATCTGAATTTTTCTTAGAGAGTAAGCGAACAGTGGTATGCTAAGGGCAAATAGAAGCAGACCTAGATTTGCTTCGACAGCAAGTCTGCTAAAAAGAACTGACCATGGAGCGGTTGCAACAGTCAGTGCCGCAATTAGAGCCAATACAAACTTTCTTCGGTTCTCATTAAAAAGTACCAATACAAATAGATAAGTGATTAAGACTAAAAGTACACCGGATAAAGCAGATATGAAATAAGCAGAAAAAGGGGAATTTCCAAAGAATGCTACAGGTATAATAGTTAAGTATGTATACAATGGAGGTTGATATGAGCCGAAGGAACGAAAGAGGATTGGGAAGGGCTCTCCATAACGGTCTTTTCCTGTATTTAAAAGAGAAAAGGCATTGTATCCTTGTGAAGCCCCATCAGCATGCAATCCTGCCGGAATGCTTTCCAGTTTATAGAATCTAAGGAAAGATGCTAAAGCTAGTATTAAAATAAGGAGAAATAGTTGAATTGTTCTGTTCATAAGATTTTCTTGTAGTCTAATATTATTCCTTTCATCAATTCCAGACATTTAATAAGTCCTATTGCAATATAAAGATTTACAAATGGAAGCATCAACAAGAGTCCTGATTTTGAATCTAGACTGACAAAACTATTGACGCCGAGAGCAATGAGGAAATATATTGCAGGAATTGTTTTGATGTTTATTAGAAGAGAAAGGAAACCTATGATAAATAAGGGAGCGGAAAATAGTGGATATCGTCCGTCTTTATTAGATAAGCCTGTTGAAA
This sequence comes from Patescibacteria group bacterium, assembly GCA_018816815.1. GTDB lineage: Bacteria > Patescibacteriota > Microgenomatia > Daviesbacterales > UBA10151 > UBA10151. The sequence continues at coordinate 17,072 of JAHIVD010000092.1, read as the reverse complement.
AAAACAGATTTAAATCGAAAGCAGAAGAAAAATTATTATTAATTTTATTAAAATAAAGACTCAAATGGTCAAAGTAAAATATTCCTATCCTATTTTTATAAACTTTGCCTAATTCGTTTGCATAATATTGTCGTCTTTCTCTGATTTGTATTGATTCTATTGTTGAGACAGAGAATATATTTTTATCGAAATGATCTATGAGTAGAATAGCGCTCATGATAGTAAGGATAATGAAAATCAATATTGGTATGATTTTCCCATTTTTGTAAAAACTAGATAAGAAAAGCAAGATTGTTTCGATTATCAGCAGAAAACCAAATAATAAATTTTTCTGGTAAAATTGATAAATCCAGGAATTAGATAAACCTATTGTTAGCAATAGAAGGATTACCAGTAAGATGCGTTTTTCTTTGAATAAACTAACCATATGAAGTCAATATTGTATTTAATATAATAAGGGATAAGCGTAGGATAGGAAATAGGGAAATCATAAATAGAACCAAGGAAATAATAGTAATTCTTTTACGAAGTAGACTAAAATTATTAAAAACCTCTTTAGTATAGTTATTAATTATTTTTATAAACCACCATAGTATTGTGATCCAAAGAGCTAAGTTTCCCAGAAAATAAAGCAACACGTATTTGCTTTGAAATGCTGTCCCATACCAAGATTTTCCAAATAGAATCTCCGGACCAAAAAAAGTATAAAAACCAAATAGCGCAAAGATTCCTGAAATAGAAAAAGGTATTATCATCTTTTCTTTTACCAAAATAGCCAGGGGCAAGATCCAGCTTAAGTATTGAGCGGATATTCCAAAATAAACTCCAAGAAATAGTATAGAAACAAATAAAAAGGTTACGAGACTCACAGCAGAGCGTACGGTAAACATTGTTAGTGTTGTATTATTTGATTATACTTTAGTAAAGTGACTTTACACAAACAGATATTTGCAGTAGTTCTCCTGGCATTATTTTTAAGAGTTTTAAACTTTTCTTTTCCAGCTTTTACCGGCGAAGAAGCAAGCATTGCGTTTAGAGGACACACTCTTTCTATGGGAGTAGACGAGTTAGGGAGAAGTTTTCCCTATCTTTTTAATTCACAGTATGATTACCGGTTACCACTGACATCTTATGTAAGTGCTTTGGGAGCAATATTTTTTGGTAAATCAGAGCTAGCAGCCAGGATCCCCTTTATTATTATTGGACTTGTTTTAGTGCTGCTTACTTATAAAGTTTCTACTCAGCTGAGTGCTAAAAAATCTTTCCATATTTTTAGCACTTTTATTGTGGCCACCTCTCCTGTTTTAATTTTTGCTTCTAAGGTTCCTAACGAATCAATTATTGCAACTACTTTACTTCTTTTGCTTTTCTATCTATTAAATAAAGACAGACTAAATTTAGTATTAATTTTTTTGACCATAATTTTTCTCATTTCTACTTCTAAGTTTGCCTGGTTTATTCTTGCCCCTTTTGTAATATATACAGTCTTTATTTACAGAAACACATTAAACCTAAGAGATAAATTAAAACTTAGTTTGATTAGTTTGACTTTTGCAATTTTGGCTTTTGCTTTTTTCTTACAAATTCCGCAAGGAACGAGAAGTTTATCAGAAAATAACTTATCACTCTTTTCTGATATCACGATAACGAATGGAATTAACAGGATAAGAGGTCAGGGCAGGGAAAGCGGATGGCCGCCTATTTTAGGGAAGATGCTTGTTAACAAATCACATTTTTTTGCAGCAGGAAGCCTTCACTGGTTATCCAATATGCAACCGGCTGTATTTTTTAGTCAGTTTGACGAAAACGCAAATCTAAGCTTTGCAGGCATGGGTGCTTTTCCTAAAATAACGATTATTCCTGCAATAATAGGAATATTGTTTCTGATTAGGATAAAAAGCAGCAAATTTCTTTTATACCCATTTCTTATTGCTTTACCATCTGCACTAGTTTATCCCCAATTTAGTCCGGAGATAGTTATTTTGACGCTGCCATTTGTTGCATATATCATAGCTTTTGGGTTTTTAAGAATAAATAGGATATTTAGGGGCTTAATTTTAACATTGATGATGCTGGAATTATTTATTAACTTTTTGTTCTTATTCCCTCAGGTAAAACTTACAAATGATTTCAGACCAGAATGGATAAAACCAATAGTCCGAGAAGCTTTTAACTTATCAGATACTGCTCAAGTGTTTATCTCGGACGATATTACCTGGGATATAACATCTTTTATTGAGTGGTATACACCCTTTAATCCTGAAGATGCCTTTTTAGATATCCCTTATCCATATAAGTTCCGTCAAACTAATTTAGGCAAGATAAAATTAGTAGGCGCAAGTGATAGTTTTAGAAGTTGTGGTTTAGGAGAGAATTCAAAGTTTTTCTCCAGCAAGCGCGATCTTGACAGAGCAAAGGATTTAAATTCAATCCAAGCAACAAGTACTTATTTAAACAGCAGAAAAGAAGTTGCAGTTTACTTTATAGAAAAGGGAGTATGTATAAACTAAAAAATAGCAAGCTTTTAATTTTTATAATAATATTGCTAATTGGTATATTTTTCAGATTATGGAAGTTGCCGGAATACCCGGTTCATCTTAGTCATGACGAGGTGTCGCAAGCCTATGATGCCATATCAATTGCTCAAACAGGACATGACATATATGGTAATTTCCTGCCAACCATTTTTCCGTCTGTTAATGATTTTAAATCACCTTTCTATACTTACACCACCTCTTTAGTGTATTTTTTGATTGGCAATCATGAGTGGATGATTCGTGTTGTAGGAGTATTTTTTGGCATAGGGATTATTCCTGCCGTATTTTGGTTTACACTAAAACTAACCAAGCGAATAAATATAGCGCTTTTTGCTAGCTTATTTACTGCAATTTCTCCATCTGAAATATTTTTCTCAAGAAAAAGTTTTGAAAATGGTGCAGGAATATTCTTTTTGCTGGTTTCTTTGTCATGTCTTTTAACATATCTTGAAAAGCAAAAGAAGCAAAGGTGGCTATATTCAGCTGTATTTTTATCAGCTTTTGGTATGTACACCTATTTTTCTCATGCCGTTATTATTCCTTTAATGCTTGCTACATTTATTTTAATTTTTAGGAAAAGTTTTACACAAGGATTTAAAAAATGTTTCCCGCCTTTTCTTTTGTGGATTGTACTAATTATTCCTTTAATTATTATAATTATGACTAATCCGGGAAGCAGATATAGATCTCAAACAGTTTTTATTACTCAGGATACTGCACTTGAGAGACAACTCAACTGTGCAGAGTCTGAAAATTCACTTCTTTTTCAATTTCTAAATTTTAAGACAATAGGAGATTTTAGCTTTAATCGCTATCTTGGGCAATTTGATCCGGCTTATTTGTTTGGCAATGGTTTGGATTTGACTAATCAAGGCTTTTTAAATATGGGTCCGTTACTATTGTTTCAGTTGCCGCTACTACTTATTGCTGCTTTTTATCTCATTCGAAGAGTAAATTTTGCAAACCCAGGCAAATTACTTGTTTTTTTAATAGTCATAGGAGCTTTGCCAAGCGGATTAACTTTTGAACCTCACAGTCCGCACAGAATGATAATAGTTTTCACCTTGCTTAATATAGTATCCGGCATTGGTGCATTTTCTCTCTGGCAAAAGATAAAAAACTTAAAAACCGTTCATAGAATCCCATTAGTTTTTGTACCAGTGGCGCTATTAACGCTTAACATAGCTTATTTTCTCCATATTTATTTTGTAAATTATCCTTATGAGAAATCTCAATATATACATTATCCTTTTAAGCAAGTTGCTGAATTTGTTTGGTCTGAATACGATAATTTTGAGCAGATTATTTTTGATCCACTTTTCGGTGAAAGCGCTCCTGTAATTGGGACTGCTGCTCATTATTATTTAGCATATTATGGAGAGTATCTTCCAGCTAAATTCCAGCGTGAATATAGGATAGGGGAAAAAGAGAGGGAAGTTATTTTTGATAAGTTTTCTATCCGGAAGGTTGATTGGAAGACAGATCAAGATTTAAGAAATGCTTTAATAATAGCAAGTCCCTGGAGTTTGCCTGCAGATGTTGATGGTAAAAATAAAGTATTAAAAAAATTCTATTATTACGATGGCAAACTGGCTTTCTATGCAATTTCATTATGAAGATTCAAGTTGTAAAAAAGAACCATAGTTTGTTTCTGTAATGGACAACCGGCTTTTTTTGCTGTTAAACTTTAATCATGATAAGTAGTTCAAAAGTTGTTATTGTTATGCCTGCGTATAATGCAGCGAAAACAGTACAAAATACTTACGAAGAAATTCCTCAAAAGTTTAAAAACAATATCATTTTAGTGGATGATGGTAGCGGTGATAATACTGTTGAGGTTGCAAAGAGGTTAGGCGTTGAAGTATTTACCCATACACGCAATTTAGGATATGGCGGTAACCAGAAAACTTGTTACTATGAGGCTTTAAAGAAAAATCCTGATGTGGTGATTATGCTGCATCCCGACTATCAGTATGATGCAGGTTTGATAGAGGAGTTAATAAGACCTATTATTTCAAAAAGATATGATTTTATGTTTGGGAGCAGAATACAAGATAAGAAATCCGCACTTGAAGGAGGAATGCCTAGGTTAAAATATTATATTAACAGAATAGTTTGTTTGCTGGAAAATATTTTACTTGGAGTAAATTTTACTGAACACTTTTCCGGCTTTAGAGCTTATTCAGCTAAGTTACTAAAGACAGTGCCTTTTCAACGCTTTTCAAATGATTTTGTTTTTGACCAGGAAATGTCCATGTCTGCTTTAAGCCATGGTTTTAAGATAGGTGAGATTTCTATTCCAACCAGGTATCACGAAAAAGCCTCTTCGATACAGTTTATTAAAGGTACCAAATTTATTCTGGAAACCTTTTGGACAATAATTATTTATAAACTTCACAAATTGAGAATAATCAAAAGCAAGCTATTTTTTTAGCAGCTCTCTTAATCTACTTGTATGCACCGTCGCACATCGTACTAATAGCTTTTCCAAGCATAAATTGCTAACATTAATTTGATAGCAATGAGATATAAAATATACGGAACGCTTTTTCTAATTGTAATTTTGTCTTTTTTCCTTCGTTTCTATAGGGTGACTTTAGATCCTCCATCTTTGAATTGGGACGAGGTATCGATTGGATATAATGCCTATTCTATTTTAGAAACCGGAAAAGATGAATGGAACCAGTCATTTCCTATACATTTTAAAGCTTATGGTGAATATAAACTGCCGTTGCAAATTTACGCAAGCATTCCAGGGGTATATTTTTTTGGACTTAATGAGCTGGGGGTAAGAATTACCCCTGTAGTATATGGGACAGCGACTGTATTGGTCATGTTTTTTTTAGGCAGAGCACTTTTTGGAAGCGAATTGGTTGGTTTAACCGCGGCATTTTTACTCGGTATTTCTCCTTGGCATATCCATTTAACAAGAGCGTCGTTTGAGTCATCCCTGGCAACGCTTTGGGTAGTTTTAGGCATATGGCTTTTTGTAAAAGGATTTAAAAACAAGAAATGGTTTATTGTTTCTATGATACCTTTTGCATTGTCTGTATTTACCTATAATTCTGCAAGAATTTTTACTCCGTTATTTTTGATAGCAACACTCTTTCTATACCGGAAAAAACTACTTAAATTTAAAAGAATTGTAATTTTATCCGTAGTAGCTTTTATGATTTTATTGTTGCCGCTTGTTCCGTATTTATTTAGCGGTGAACGTAGTGCGCGCTATAAACTGGTCAGTATTACGGATGATCCTGGACTTGTTCTGCGGATTAATGAAAATAGGGGTAACTCAAAACTGCCTCAGCCATTTTCAAGATTTGTTCATAATAAAATCACGTATATTTCTTTTTATTTCACCAAAAATTATCTTTCACATTTCTCGCCGCAGTTTTTGTTTACATCAGGAGCGCCGCATAAGCAACATCATGTACAAGGTGTCGGCGAGCTTTACCTTTTTCAGTCACCGTTTCTGATAATTGGACTAATATCTTTGTTCTATTTTAAGCACCGATTTAAAAACCTTCTTTTTTCCTGGTTATTTTTGGCATTCATTCCTGTTTCAGTAACAGGAGATAGTATTCCGCATGCTCTAAGAACCTTAATTGCAGCTCCGTTTTATCAATTGGTTTCAGCTTTTGGATTTTTGGTTGTTTTAAGATGGATTAAAAAATTATCAGTAGTTATCAGGATTGCTGTAATGACCGCTCTTATAATAACCGTAGCTTTTAGCGTAAAAATGTATCTGGATAATTACTATCAGGTTTACCCTAAAACGTACTCCAGGGATTGGCAATATGGTTATGAGCAAGTGGTAGATTATATTGGCAAACACAAAGACGAATATGATGAAATTGTTTTTACCAGACATTATGGGGAGCCGCATATGTTTACTCTATTTTTCTTAAATTATGATCCGGCAAAATATCAGGATGATTCAAATTTAGTTAGATTTGAAACATATGACTGGGTTAGGGTTTTAAGGTTTGATATGTTTTATTTTGCGAGCAATGGCGAGCAAAAAAAGGTTCACCTTTATTTTCCTGATTTAGGTGACGAAGGAACGCAATTTACTGATATCATCAAAGCAAATCCCGGAAAGAAATTGCTATTTATTGGCAGAGGAGGGGATTTTCCAAAAGAGCTGCCAAGGCTTCTTTCAGTGAATTTTCTAAATGGCGAAAATGCCTTTGATATTGTGGAAGTAAATCCCTAGGTGGAATTATGCAGAAAACGTTGTCCAACTTTTTAAAGCTTTTTGTAAAAATCTTTGTAATATCCCCAATAGTTTTATTTCCGGTAATCTTGCCTCAATCAGCTGTTGCAGCAACCATACCCTATGCTATTACCACCGGCATCCCAGGACAACCAATTACCCCGGGAGGCGCAACATTTCTGACTGTTGATTTCAATGTTGACTATCAGAGCGGACAAATTTTTTTCAGTGGAAATCCGGATGGGACAGGAAATACATGGGTAGATGATGCGGCTATAGTTTGGGTTGTGAAAAGACCGGATGGCACTTCTGCTTCTGTCACATACAGATACGATAATGGTTGTGCTTTCATTTCTCAAAAACCTCCTCAAAATGTGACATCTCTTTTTAAGCCTGGCATTAACCAGGTCCAGGTTAAACTCTATGATATTTGTGGTTGGTATATTGGCAGTTCCCCGCTTTATTTGGTTAATACAAATGCTCCAGAGCCACAGCCATCCAAAATTCCTCTGATTTTAATCCCGGGAATTGGAGGATCAGAGCTAAAAGTTGAAGAGGATACTTTTTGGAATAAAGATGACGGACATGGAGGGATTTTTAATCATGTTTATCCAAAAGATGGAAAAGTTTGGGTAAATGAGGAGGAAGCCATAAAACCCGGGCATGATGATTATTTTGATGTATTAAGGATGAAAACAGACGGGGTAAATTCAGAGGCAAATTTAGGATTAACAGGGAATTTATATTCAGGAGCGTATCAGGGGGCAATAGATTTCTTCACTTCAGATGAAGTTGATTACACGTTAAATCAAAACTTTTTTGTTTTCCCATATGACTGGAGAAAAGATATCGCTACAACTAAAGATTTGCTTGATCAAAAAATTCAGGAAATTAAAACTCAAACTGGAGCCCAAAAAGTAGATATTGTAGCTCACTCCATGGGAGGGTTGGTAGCCAGAAACTATATTGCAGATGCTGCAGAAGCCCAAAACGTCAGAAAGCTATTTACCCTGGGAACTCCCCATTTAGGATCACCCTATTTTTTAAAGGCTTTGCGTTATGGTGTACAGCTTGACCCCGTTTTGTTATTCGGCCTTATAAAACTCGCTCCATCAGCAGTTAATGATGTTGTTCAAAATCTGATTAGCGGGTTTCAATTGGCTCCATCTCAAAACTATTTTAATTTCTATTCAGATCAGGATAACTCTCATCCTTATCCCTACAGAACAGAATTAGGATCTTTAAACTATCTACAAATTAAAAATCTGTTAACCAGTTTTGGTCATAATACCATGCTTTTTAATCCTGCAGAATCTTTCCATATTCTTGATAATTCTTTATCTCATACAAACGGTGTCGATGTAACGATAATTACTGGTTCAGGCCAACCTACTGTAGGACAAATAATTGAACTAAAAACTCTCAGTTTACAGGGTAATCAAGATATTCTTAAAGAAACTCGAATTATCAATGGTGATGAAACCGTACCTTTGTTTAGTGCCTCTATTAATGATCCTAAGAGGGGTTTATTTCTAAATGGACCAGCTCAAGTTTTTTATACTAACCAGAAACACGGCAACTTGGTAACAAATGGCCCTGCTTTGAACTTAATTAAAAACATTTTAAATGGATTAGAGGAGCTACCAGAGGGGACTTCCATTCAACCTTATCCTTTACCATTAATCTATAGAATATTTTCCGTTCACTCACCTATAAATATCCATGTTTATGACCAAAACGGCAATCATACTGGGCCAACTCCAGATGGAGATTTTGAGGTTAATATTCCAGGTTCAAGTTATGACACTTTAGACGATGCCAAATTTGTTTATTTACCGGAAGAGGGAATTTATCATATTGTATTTGAGTCAACTGGAGAAGGCAGCTTTGACTTTAAGATTAGAAAGTTTGAAAATGATGAAAATACTGAGACCATATTGTATAAAGATGTCCCTTTAACAAATAGCACTACAGCTGAAACAACTTTCGATACTAACTCAAACCAAGCACCAATAATTGAGGTTGATGAAAATGGTGATGGAACTTCTGAATTTAATGCAAACCACTTTAGTATATTAGAAGGAAACTCAAATTATGACTACGATCCTCCCGTTATTTCTTTTGATGTGACTCCAAAATCTATTTGGCCACCAAACAACAAAATGGTCGATATAAATATTATGGGTACTATAAGTGATGAGAATCCATATATTACAAGAATAATGGTAGATGATGAGTATGATTTAGTTGAACCATCTATAACTATCCAAAATCAAACTTACATAAATCAAACAATTCAATTAGAAGCTTCCAGAAAAGGAGAAGATAAGGATGGAAGGAAATATACAATAAAAATACTGGTTACTGATCTCGCAGGAAATACATCACTATCCACTGCTGAAGTTATTATTCCTCATGACCAAGGTAAAAAGAAGTAATCATTTTTTAACTGTAATTTTACCTAAAACTTTCCGGCTTATCCATATCACCATAAACCAAAAGATTATATTCAATGCTAAATAGGTGTAATTGATATTACAACTACTAATAAATGCACATTGGTAATAAGCCAGCGGCCAACCAGCATTTAAGCCACCTAAAGAGAAATTTAGTATTCCACTAGTTTCTTTCCCTAGCCAAGTCACCGCCACACTCAAGATTAAAATAACCAAAAACTCTTTTTTGGACATTAATTTTAGAGTATCACAGCTTATATCTTGCCCGCAAGATCTTAAACTTACAAACTTCGAGGACAAACTCCTAGGACAAATATTGTACGGCCGTGTAATGTTTGTCTAAAGCTTGTGTCTGTATCCTGAGGTGTCTACCTAACGCACCCTAAGGATGTGTAGCTACTACAGAAGACAAAATAAGTAACTATTTAGTTTTTCCCAGTAAACTGTCATCCTGAGCGTAGCGAAGGATATAACTTAAATTATATTCTTCGGCTTTCAGCCTCAGAATGACAAATCCGCTGGGAAGAACTGAACTCATACTACAAACCTACTACCTGGAAGCGTTATGGTGAGAAAAAAAAGATGTTCTGAAGGCTATTAAGAACAGTGATAACATTTTATCCTACAAAGAAAGGTAGATATGAAAAGTAAAATTAAAAGCAATCCAGAAATGATTTATGAGTCAGAAGATGATGTTTTAAATATATGGTTATCCAGCGAATTTTGACTAATCTTCACAAAGAAGGCGGGGTGGATATTGAAGAACAAAGAATTCAAGGAGCAGAGGTATTTTATCCGGAAGAATTTGATGATGAAATAAAGGCTTTTTATACCACTGGTGAATTTGAGCGGAGAGTTTCTATCCCCAATCTAACAAAAAAAGTTGCCGGACACTTAGCCACCCTTTTAAAACAAAAAGGTCATTAAACAATATTAAGACATTTATAACCAATAAATTAACAGAAATTCCATTTTTCAGGTGAGCGAGCAAAACTAATTTGAACCCTTTTACCATAGGTAAGGAATAAACAAATAACATAGAGTTTTTGGATCATGCTATGATAAAGTTATCAAGCATGTCTGTATCACAATTAGTACAGCCGAAAATCTTACTGGTTTTAATTTGTATATTTTTTCTCTTTACGCGTCTTTATAAAATTACCGAAATTCCTTCATCAGTTTATTGGGATGAAGCTTCGATTGGTTATAATGCTTACTCTATTGCTCACACGGGTAAGGATGAATGGGATAAAGCGTTTCCGATACACTTTAGGGCTTTCGGAGAATTTAAACTGCCTGTATATATTTATGCGGTTGCACCCTCTGTTTGGATTTTTGGTCTTAATGCTTTTTCGGTCAGGCTGCCTTCGGTTTTATTTTCTTTGGGAATTGTGATCTTAACTTTTTTTCTGGCAAAGAAATTATCAGGCAGTACCGCAGTGGGGTTGTTTAGCAGTTTCTTTATCTCCACTTCACCGTGGTTTTTTATTTTTTCCCGGACCGGTTATGAAGTAACAGCAGGGTTGATGTTTTATTTACTGGCAATATATTTATTTCTGAAATTAGACACAAGCAGATGGTATATTTTATTTTCAATTATAAGTTTTGTTTTGAGTATTTATAGCTACAATAGTTTTAGGTTAATTGCCCCTTTAACGATTTTGCTATTGGTTGTTTTCCATATAAAAAATGTTGATATTCTAAAAAGGAGCGTTCTACCGATATTTCTTTCCATAATAATTTTAATTATTGCCATAATTCCAATTTATAGATTATATGTTTATGATGCTGGAGCTTCTCGTTTACAGGTTGTAAGCGCATCAAGTTCGGATTTAGTAAAAAATTACCTATCACACTTTAGCCTGGATTTCTTACTTTTAAATGGCGATAAAAATTTAAGAAGCCAACAACCAGGTTTTGGACAGCTTTATTTACCAGAGTTAATTTTACTTCTGCTAGGACTATTGCATATGGTAAAGAATAAATCTAAATATAGATTGATGCCTTTAGCATTATTACTATTGGGGCCTATTCCCGCAGCTATTACAAAAGAATCACCCCATGCCCTTAGAGCTATCTCTATGGTTCCATTCATAGCCATGATTTCTGCGGAGGGTGTAAATTATCTTGGAGAAATTATTAAAAAAAGATACATTTTTTATCCTGCGATTATTATCATTTTTTTCGGATTTTTTCTGAACTTATTCATAAATTTTCTAAATGTTTATCCAGTTAAATCTTCAAAAGATTGGCAGTATGGTTATCAGCAAGCTGTTAACCTCGTCAATAAAAAAATCTTTACAGGATATGATCGGGTGATTATCTCTGATGAGTATGCACAACCGTATATTTTTGCTCTTTTCTATCAAAAAACTGCCCCAGATATCTTTAGACAGACAGTAGTTAGGAATTCTGTTGATCAGTGGGGTTTTTCAACTGTAGCAAAGTTTGGTAAATTTGAGTTTGGCAAGATAGGTAAATTATTAGAAGGAGATTCAAAAAATACTCTAGTCTTTGCCTCCGGAAAAGAGTTTATTCCTAATTTGAGCCCTTCAGGGATTATTAATTTTCTTAACGGAGAAATTGCTTTCCGGGTGTATAAGTTAAAATGAAATGAAAAAAGAAATTAAGGTACTGCTATTTTTAATTATTTTATTAGCCACTTTTTTAAGGGTTTATAAGCTGGACCAAGTTCCACCATCTTTAAACTGGGATGAAGTTGACGGGGGTTATAATGCTTATACTATTGCAAATTGGGGCAGAGATGAATGGGGGGATTTTCTGCCTTTGGTATTTACTTCATTCAGAGACGATAAGCATCCTGTTCATATATATCTTACTGCGCCGATTGTAAAACTCTTTGGCTTATCTGATTTTACTACAAGACTTTCCGGGGCAATTATTGGAATTTTAAGCGTAGTAGTAATTTTTTATCTTGCACGGATTCTTTTTAAAAGTGATTTGATAGCTTTATTTTCTGCGCTGTTTTTGGCAGTTTCTCCGTATCATTTGCATTTTTCAAGAGGATTATGGGAGGTGAATTTTGCCCTGTTTTTCTTTATGCTGGGACTTTTATTGTTTTACTCAGCATTAGGAGGAAAGAGGCGATTAATCAGCTTATCATTTTTAAGTTTCGGTATAAGTATTTTATCTTATCATTCAGCAAAAATTGTAGTCCCGCCAATAGTTTTAATGCTGATTTTATTTTATATCAAGGACCTTTATAAGCTTTCCAAACATTTCTATTTAGGTTTAGTTATATTACTAATATTTGCGGTTTTATTAATTAACGACCCGCGGCTTTTAGGAATAGCGCGGGTACAACAAACCCAATTCGGAAAAGATATTATTGAAAAAACTCAAACCTTTAAGAATACAAAAAGTCACATACTTGGACTTTCGGAAATTACTTTTAATCAATATCTGACTCACTTTACTCCTGAGTATCTTTTTGTTTCCGGCGATCAAAGCCCCCGTAATTCTGTTAAAACATTCGGTGAGTTCTATAAAACCGATGCATTATTTATTTCTATTGGCCTGCTTTATCTATTAAAAATGAGATCCAAAATAACACTGGTAATATCTGCATGGTTGCTGTTAGCTCCCATACCCTCAAGTTTAGTTAGTCACGCCCCTAATGCTACCAGGGCAGTCTTTATGATGGGCAGTATGAATCTTCTGGCGGCATTAGGGGCAGGGAAGACAGTAAGCTGGTTAAAAGGAAGAGCTAGAGTTTTTGTTATAGTGATCATTTTGCTGCTGCTTAGCATACAAGCTCTCGGCTTTCTTAACTATTATTTTTACGATTTTCCCAAAAAAGATGCGATTGATTGGCAATACGGAATGAAACAATCAGCACAGTTTGTAAAGTCTCATCCGGAATATACGCAGGTTTATGTTACAGACATCCGTTCGCAACCATATATATTTTTCTTATTTTATTTAAAAACTCCGCTGCCTGAATATTTAAATTCAGTAGTCTATAATAGATCAGAAGAAAGTAAAAGTTATAGTACAGTTTCCTATTTTGACGACTTTTATCTTACAAAGGAAGGTCAGAGAAAGAGGATTAATTTTTACTTTGGAGGATGGGATACAGTGGAAAGTATGCCCAGCAAAAATGTATTATATGTGTTGAGTTCCAGTCAATATGATGGATTAAGACGTCGTTCATTGTTTGATGTTAAGAAGATAATTTACTATCCTGACGGAGGAACCGCATTTTATCTGGTAAGTGGTATATGACAAAAATTTCAGTAGTCTTAGCTGTTTTTAACGAAGAAAGCAATTTAAAAACTTGTTTGAATTCTGTAAAGGATTTAGCTTGGGAGATAGTAATTGTTGATGGTGGGTCTAAAGATAAAACTTTAGATATTGCTAAAGAATTTGGGGCGAGAATTATTCAAACAAACAATCCTCCTAATTTTCATATTAATAAAAACAAAGCAATAGATGCTGCCACTGGGGAATGGGTATTACAACTTGATGCGGATGAGGTGATAAGTGCTGAATTGGTTGAAGAAATGAAAAAAGTTATCTCTTCAAAGTTGAATATTAATGGGTATTGGCTTCCCCGCAAGAACCTTTTTTTAGGAAGATTTTTGAAAAAAGGAGGTCAATATCCGGATTATACTTTGAGGCTTTATAAAAAAGGAAAAGGTAGACTGCCTGGAAAAGACGTTCATGAACAGGCAGAAGTTGAGGGAAAAGTTGGATACCTCAAAAATGATCTTATGCACCTGAGAGATAAGGATTTTTCAATTTATATGGAAAGATTTAACAGGTATACTGACTTGCTGGCTACTCAAATGAAAGACGGTGGACTAAAGAAAAATCTTTTTTCCTTTTTAGACTATGTCATTATCAAACCAAATGTTTGGTTTGTCAAATCCTACTTTAGACACAGAGGCTATGTTGACGGCTTTCCTGGTTTTGTTTTTGCATTATTTTCTTCGTTCCGGTTTCCTGTAGCTTTTTTTAAATTTTGGATTCACTATGAAAATCGCAATTAATCATCTGCCATTAAAAAATGCTCATAAACTAAGAGGTGTAGGTTATTATACCAATCATCTGCTTGAGGTTTTGAAACAAGACACTTTGATTCAGATCCAGGAATTTATTAACTTGCCAGAAGTTAAAGATGCAGACATTGTACATTATCCGTGGTTTGATCTTTTTTTTCACACTTTGCCTATTAGAAAACGGCTGCCTACTGTTGTGACCATTCATGATGTGATGCCGTTTGTCTTTTCTGAACATTATCCGGTAGGCCTAAGAGGCAAAATTAATTTTTTCCTGCAAAAGATGGCACTAAAAAGCTGCAGCTATATTATTACGGATTCCAAGGTATCTAAAGTAGATATTATGAAGCATTTAAAGATTAAAGATGAAAAGATTGCAGTAATTCCTTTGGCCGCAGATCCGGTATTTAAAGTTTTAAGCAATGATACGAAATTGCTTCATACAAAACGGCAATACCGCCTGCCTGATCAATTTTTACTTTATGTTGGAGATGCCAACTGGGTTAAAAATTTACCATTTCTAATAGAAGGATTTTGCAAGTTGGTTAGATCCGAAAGTTTTAAGGACGTTAAACTTGTTTTAGTTGGTGGAGTATTTTTAAAGAATGTAGAAAATATTGATCATCCTGAACTTCAGAGTTTAAAATTAGTGAATAAATTAATTAAACAATATAAACTTGAAGAAAATATTATCCGGCCCGGACAACTTAAAGGTGATGATTTGGTATCTTTTTACAATCTGGCAACAGCCTATGTCCAGCCTTCCATTTATGAAGGATTTGGACTGCCTGTTTTGGAAGCTTTTGCTTGCGGTGCTCCGGTTATTTCATCAAATAGAGGAAGTTTACCGGAGGTCGGAGGACAAGCAGCAGTTTATTTTGATCCAACCAATCTAGAGCAATTTATTTCTATCACGGCGGAATTGCTGGAAAATGCATCTTTATTGAATAAGTTATCAAGAATGGGACTACAACAAGCTGCCAAATTTTCTTGGGAAAAAGTAGCAGAGGAAACAAAATCTGTTTACTTGAAAGTACTCAGGAATAAACCATAGGAGTGTTTTTTTGAAAAATGATTAATAGATTAAATTTAAAATCACCAGTTTTTAAAATTTTAGCGATGTTTTTGACATGGCGGTTTGTTTTGGCGATTATTTCTTTTCTTGCTATAAATTTTTTCCCCTTAGGATATAAAGACCGTTTTCTTGGAGGCGGTCCTGTGAATTATCAATTACTACCTGAGTTTTTTTCCTGGGCAAATTTTGACGGTGAACATTATTTATCCATTGCTATATTCGGTTACAAGTATTTAGAACAAGCTTTTTTCCCGATTTATCCTTTTTTAATATCGATTTTTGCCCGACCTGATTCCCATAACTTACTTTTTTCTCTGATTAATTCTACACTTACCGGATTAATTATTTCTAATGCTTCCTTTGTGCTGGCTTTGATATTTCTTTTTGAACTCATAAAGATTGATTTTTCAAAAAAAATAGCATATTTGACTATTATTTTAATATTGATTTTTCCAACCTCATTTTATTTTGGCGCAGTTTACAATGAGTCACTATTTTTGCTTTTATCAGTTTTAACTTTTTACAATGCCAGAAAAGGGAATTGGTTTGCTGCAGGAGTGTTTGGCATGGTCGCATCTGCAACTAGAGTTTTCGGCGTGCTTCTTTTACCGGCACTTTTAATTGAAGCGTGGCAGCAAAGAGCACGCTTTTCCAGAATGTTTTGGGTTTTTTTGATTCCTTTGGGACTGGGAGTTTATATGTGGTACTTAAATAAAACCGTGGGGGATCCACTTGCTTTTTATCATTTTCAAGTTTTGGTTGGAGAGCAGCATCAACAAGGTATAATAACTTTGCCCCAAGTTTACTTCCGTTATATCAAAATGCTTGCAACAACCGGTTTAGGAAACCCAATTTTTCAAACTATAGTACTGGAATTTTTTGTGGGGTTGATATTTTTCTTGCTTCCTATCTATGGTTACATGAAAAAGATTAGACTTTCGTATTTGGTCTATGCGATGCTGGCTTTCTTGGCGCCGACTATTCAAGGGAGTTTTTCGTCAACTCCCCGCTACGTACTTATTTTATTTCCTTCGTTCCTGGCAGCTACTATATGGTTTAGTAATTTGCCAAAAATATTTAGAGCAATGTTTTTGATTGTTTCTTTCCTTTTGCTTGTTGTGGAAACAACACTTTTTTTAAGGGGGTATTGGGTAGCATGAAAAAATATATTAAAAAAATAGTTATGCATCCGTTATTTTCAGGAAGTGCCATTATGGTGCTTGGTTCAAACAGCGTTAGTTTTATTAACTATTTATATCATTTGGTAATGGGGAGGATGCTTGGGCCTGTAGGATACGGAGAGCTGGCATCACTTATTGCTTTAATCGGTCTAGTGGGTATAATCCCGGGATCTGTAAGCCTTGTAATTATCAAGCAAGTCTCCTCTGTTAAAGATGAACATGAGATAAATAATTTAGTGGGGTGGCTTAGGACAAAGATATTTTTAGCATCTGTAATTTTTTCAATATCCATTTTAATAGTTTCTCCTTTTATTGCCTCTTTTTTGAATATTAATAATACTTATTACTTAATATTTATTGCAATATCTTTTTTATTTTCTCTTCAAGCAGGATTATTTAGAGCAATACTGCAGGGTCTTTTGAAATTCAAGGAGATGGTTTTTAGTATGTTAATTGAAAATGGTGCGAAATTTATTCTTAGTATTTTTTTGGTATATCTGGGATTTCAAGTTGGAGGAGCAATGTTTTCTTTTATTCTATCTGCAATTATAGGGCTGTATATTACTAATTTTTATTTAGGATACCG
>JAHIVD010000091.1 GCA_018816815.1 Patescibacteria group bacterium | reverse complement strand
TATTTCTTAAACGGACGGCTTTTTCTACAGTTTCTATTCCTTTTCCTCCAATACTGACAGCTTTTCTTCCTCCGATGATAACAGGTGCCTGAAATGCGTATACTTTGTCAATTATTTTGGAATCAATGAAGTTTCCTAAAGTTTCCCCGCCGCCTTCAACCAGGACACTAATAATCCCTTTTTCTTTCAAAGCGGATAAAAGTTTTGGAATTGGTATTTCTGCATCGTTAAATACTAAAACAGCAATTTTAAGATTTTCCAATTGCTTTCTTTTCTTCTTATCAGCTGATTTTGTTGTTGCAACTGCGACATTTGCATCCCTTAAAACATCTGCATTTAAGGGAATTTGCAGTTTAGAATCAAGAATTATACGCAGCGGATCCTTTTTATTTTTTAATCTGGCTCCTAAGTTAGGGTTATCAGCTAGGATCGTATTTATGCCGACAATAAGTCCTTGGTACTTGGCTCGTAACTTCCTTGCATAAAGTCTTGCTTTTTCATTGGTGATCCATTTTGAATTGCCGGTCCTAGTTGCCATTTTCCCGTCCAAGCTGGTAGCGAATTTTATAGCAACAAAAGGACGATTCTTTTCATGGAAAGTAAAAAATGCTTCATTTAATTTCCTTGCATCCTGCTTGAGTATTCCTACAATAGTTTCTATACCTGCTTTTTTTAATTTAGCAATACCTTTTCCTTTGTTTTTTTTGTTGGGATCTAGACTGCAGCACACAACTTTTTTAATTCCACTTTTAATAATAGCGTCTGTGCAAGGAGGGGTTCTACTGAAAATCGCGCAAGGTTCTAAGCTGACATACATTGTTGCATCGAATAAATTTTCTTTAGTGGAATTTAATGCTTCGATTTCTGCATGAAAGAGTCCAACTTTGCGGTGAAAGCCCTGCCCGATGATTCGTCCGTCTTTCACTATGATTGCCCCAACCATGGGATTAGGATTTGTCCAGCCTAACCCTTTTTTAGCAAGTTTGAGTGTTTTTTTGAGAAACTTGGTATCTTGATTCATCTTAAACTAGTTTTAATTTATGTCCCATTTTATATTTTTTTGTTTTCAAATAACGGATGTCAATCAGATTTGGTTTAATTTCCAGGGGAATAGTTTTATTAATTTGAATCCCAAAATTTTCAAGTTGGGTAATTTTATCAGGATTATTGGTGAGTATATTAATTTTGCAAATTTTAAGTTTTTTTAGGATTTGGGCAGCCACTTTAAAACTGCGGAGATCTGTAGCAAAACCCAGTTGCTCGTTGGCTTCTACCGTATCTAAACCGTTTTCCTGCAAGGCATAAGCCTTAATTTTGTTGGTAAGTCCAATACCTCTTCCTTCCTGGTTTAGATAAATCAAAATTCCGCTTTTAGCTTTGCTGATTTCTGTTAAACTTTTAATCAATTGGTCTCTGCAATCACAGCGGAGAGATGTAAATACTTCACCGGTTAAACACTCTGAATGAATTCTTACTAAAATCGGTTCTTTTATTTTCTTACCTTTAATCAAAACTACATGTTCCAAACCATCTTCAGGCGATTTATAGATCCTGATTTGAAAGACTCCATAAGTAGTTGGAAGAGCGGCAGAGGCGATATTTACAATAGTTTGTTTGGTATTATTCATAGTTTTGACAGCGATTTGATCGTTTCAAGCAGGGTTCTTGCAGCTTCTGTTCCTTTATTGAACTTTCCTTTACTCCTTTTTTTTGCTTGCTCTAAATCATATACGGCCAATACCTCAAAAGTAATGGGAACATCAGACTCTAAAGATATATCCATTAATGCCCGGGCGCATTCATTGGCAAGTATTTCAAAATGATATGTTTCTCCTTTGATAATTATTCCAAAAGCAATGATTCCGTCATATATTTTTTTTGCGGCAACCTGTTTGGCGATAAGCGGAATCTCCCAGGAACCCGGCACTTCAAATGTAGCGATATTGGCGGTTTTGATGCCGCTTTTGACCAGTTCTTCCCTGCAGGACTCCTCTAAGCTCCTGGTTAAATCCCGGTGGTAGTTAGCCCGGACAATAGCAACCTTTAGTTTTTGATTGTTTTTAAAAATTTCTTGTTTCAATTTATATCCGGCTGTTATTTTAGATATTTGGATCATAATCTTTCCGTCAATTTTTCTACATATTTTGCCAGAATATCGACCTCTATATTAACAAAGTCATTTTTTTTGATAGTATGCAGTATGGTATTGGTCCAGGTATAAGGAATTATTGCAACCGTGAAACGATCTTTACCTGTTTCTGTGACGGTTAAAGAAATCCCATTAACAGCCACGGAACCTTTTGCAACCATGTATTTGGAAAATTTATCAGGGATAGAGAATTTTAGGGTACGGCTGATTCCCTGTTTGGTGATATTGGTTAGCTTGGCTACTGTGTCTACATGGCCTTGTACAATATGGCCCGACATAAAATCCGTTGGAGCCAGAGGTAACTCCAAATTGACCAGGTCATCAGGTTGTAAATATTTTATGTTGGTTCTGATTTTTGTTTCCGGCATAAAATCTATTTT
Source organism: Patescibacteria group bacterium (assembly GCA_018816815.1). Lineage (GTDB taxonomy): Bacteria > Patescibacteriota > Microgenomatia > Daviesbacterales > UBA10151 > UBA10151. Next base: position 10,076 of record JAHIVD010000091.1, on the reverse strand, counting down.
GAAAGAGTGTTTGTTGGTATCTATCACAGTGAGGCAGATTCCATTTATAGAAATACTGGTTCCTTTGCTAATTTTTGACAATAAATTCCGGGTGGCCTGAATGACCAGTGATTTATTTGTTATTTCAGATACTTTGCCAAGATGTGTAATGATTCCTGTAAACATAAAAAAATCCCCTTTCGGGGATATATAAACAGACATCTGTAAGCAGATGCGGTATTCTTTCTTTTATCCCGACTGTACGGTCGCTGCTGGAGTTACACCGGCTCATGGGTCGAGACTTCGACCCTCGTAGAGTATGACTACCGATTTTGACTTCTCCTCCTTCGTTGTCTGCTTTCCCAAAGTAGCTTTGGCTGCTAAGGCTGGAAAAACTTTGAAGGATGAGTTACAAATCCCCGAAAGAATAGTTATGATTATACCACAAAAAAACTCGCGCAAAGCGAGTTTTCTTGAAAAGCTATCTTTCGATAACCTTTATTCTTATATCAAATGACATAAGTTTAGTCAAGTAGTGCAAACTGGATCATATAGTATTAGATGTTTATACCAATCCCAATAAAATTTGGTTAATAATCTTTTAATGGGATAACTTTAATGTTAGATTTCTTTCCCTGATCTTTTACATTATCGGTTACTAAAGTTGCATTATATAGTTTAGCAAGCGAGAGGAATGATGCATCATAATAAGTCATACCCAATTTACAAGCAAGTGAATAGGTTTCAAGAGCAGTTTCTTTTGATTCAGAAACAAAAGAAACAGGTAGGGTATAAGCTGTGGCTAAAGAAATAGAAGCTTGGTTAGGGGTAAGCTGTTTCCCTTTTAATAAAACATTTCCAACTTCATACTTAGTAAGTTCTGGAGCAATTAGTTCGACTTTACCTGATTTTACATCTTGAAGAATTTTATCAGCAGATTCCAAATCTTCTTCGCTATTTTGATTTAACCATTTAACAAATACTGATGTATCGATGACTAAAGTATTCATTAATGAGAACTACGGTCTTTTTGCAAGAATTCAGATGCACTAATATTACCACTGCCTAAAATGGCTCTGGATTTTCTTATATTTTCCCAAATTTCAGCCCAATTTACTTGGGTCTGGTGAGGTTTAATAACTATTTCATCAGGTTTTATAACAGAAATAGAAACAGCAGATGAAGGTGTAACCCAATTTACTAATTTGCGGATAGAATCAGGAATGGTTAGTTGGCCTCTTCCTCTTATAATTGAAACAGTTTTCATAACTAAATTTAGATTATCAGAAAATCAGAATAATGTCAAGTACAAAATAGATCAAAACAATTTTTGCAGGGCGGTGATACTATCCAGAGCCAGTCTGACTGCAAAAAAGAGGAGAATTAAAGCAAAAAATTTGAAAACAAGGGAAATAAGGTCAGTTTTTGCAAGAAATGGTCTGAAGCGGGAAAAAAGAAAAGTTAATAATACTGTTGCAATAAGCCATCCCAGTTCAAAGAGTATTAAAAATAAGAACTGGCCCCCTGCAACCTTTTGCTTTAGCAGAAATGCTTGAGGGACACAAATTGTCAGCCAAAAAATCCAAAAAGGACCACTAAAAGCTGTTAGAAGAAATATTTTTTTAAAAGAGAAAATTGTTCCTTCCTCATCAAACTTTTTGATTTTCCATACTTGAGATGCTAGCCAGATTAAAACAACTATTCCGACGAAAGAGATGATGGAGAAAATTATTTGTGGGATATGAAACGAAAAAAATATGCTTAAAATAAAAAAGGCGACCATTGCTTCTGAAACCATTGCCATAAAAACAATACGGAGACTGCCAATAAATCCTTTTCTTAAGCTTTCAGTAAAAGCTGATGTAAGTATTGGTCCGGGAACAGCTCCGCCAATCAATCCCAGTACAAAAGCGCTAAATATTTGAAGCAAGAGCTCCATATGATTTTATAGTAGCATAATATTTCCGGATAGCTTCGCACAGACAATAACTTGTGATATAGTATCTTTGGTTTATGAAAGTTTATCTTGCTACAGATCATGCAGGGTTTGAGCTAAAAGAGAAGGTTAAAAAGCATCTTCAGGAATTAGGTTATGAGGTAGAGGATTGCGGAGCTTACGAGTTTGATAAAGATGATGATTATCCTGATTTTATTGCTCAAGCTGCTGAAAAAGTTTCTAAAAATCTCAGCAGCAAGGCAATTATATTTGGAAGTTCCGGACAAGGAGAGGCAATGGTTGCTAATAAGTTCCCAAATGTAAGAGCTGCGGTTTTTTATACTCCGGTTGTTCCTTCGCATAATGTGGATGTAACTGGCAGAGAAAGCAGTGACCCTTTTGAAATGATCCGTTTGACCCGTGAACACAATAATGCAAATGTATTGTCTTTGGGGGCAAAGATCCTAAAAGAAGAAGATGTCCTAAAGGCAGTTAAATTATGGCTGGAGACTCCTTTTACAAATAAACTCCGTCATTTAAGAAGAATCGAGAAAATTAAAGAGATCGAAGAAAACATCTGATGGTTCAAATCGTACCAGGAATACTTGCAACTAAAGAGGAAAATTTTAAGAGAGATATTTTGCGCTTAATGAAATCTCCTTCTTTGAAAATGGGCTGGCTGCATGTTGATTTTGCAGATAATGTTTTTGTTCCAAACCAGACAATCAAGCCATCTGTTGTGGCTAAATACGAGACTGATTTGCGCAAAGGGGCTCATATTATGGTTTTGCATCCGATTGAATGGATTGATGAATTGGTGAATGCTGGTTTTGAGCGGATAATTTTTCACCTGGAATCAAAAGATAACGTAGTGGATACTATAAAGCTTATAAAAAGCAAAGGTTTAGAAGTTGGGATTGCTATAAAAAACAAAACATCGATTGATAAATTAAAGCCATTTGTAAGTATCATAGATCTTGTTCTAATAATGTCAATCGAGCCTGGTTTTCAGGGACGAAGTTTTATCCCGACAACTTTAGATAGAATTAGGGATTTAAAATCAAGAAAATGGAAAATTAAAATTGGCGTAGACGGAGGAGTAAGAGATACAAATATAAAAGATATTGTTAAAGCTGGAGCGGATTTTGTGACGGTTGGTTCATATCTTTTGAAAGGCAATCTGGAAGAAAATCTGGAGCGACTATGGGAGGCTCTTCGATCGGATCAGATCAAACTAAATGAATAACGGTAATTTACCTAAAGCAAAATCTATACATCAAGTTGCTATTTTCGGTTCGTCCCATACAGAAGAAAATAGTGAGTTGTATAATAGTGCTTTTGCAGTTTGCAAGAAATTGGCAGAAGCTGGTTATGTGGTAGCAGACGGGGGTGGACCAGGGGTAATGAGAGCGGCAAGTCTGGGAGCAAAAGCAGGCGGCGGTAAAGCGATTGGGGTGACTTTTCAGGCAGACCCAAAAATGCATTTCGAAGGAAAAGACCCCCTTAACAAGGTAGATGTAGAAATAAAAACAAAAAATTATTTGGAAAGAACCCTGACTCTTTTAAAAGAAGGACAGGTTTATGTAATCTTTAATGGTGGAACCGGGACTATTTCCGAATTTGGCATGGCTTGGGGTTTGGCTAAATTGTATTTTGGGCACCACAAACCATTAATTCTTTTTGGGAAATTTTGGAAGAACATCATTCAGACATTTAAGGACAATATGATTATGCGGCCTGAAGAGCTGGAAGTTTATAAAATGGTTGACAGTCCCGATGCTGTTTTGCAGGCAATACTGGATTTTGAAGATGAATTAAAACAAGGGCGACACGCATACGTTAAAGCTACGACTGACGATTTTAGTATATAATTTAAAAACTTTACGCTTAACCTATGTCAATGAAAATCAGTGATGTCTTACAATTAGAAGAGAAAGCAAATTTAATCCGTCAGGATATTATTAAAATGTTATATGAGGCAGGATCAGGACATCCGGCTGGAGCTTTGGGGATGGCGGATATTTTTGCGGCACTTTATTTTCATATCCTAAATCACGATCCCAAAAAGCCTGACTGGGGCAAGAGAGACCGGCTGATTTTATCCAACGGTCATATTTGCCCGGCGCTCTATGCTGCTATGGCCCAAGCTGGCTATTTTCCTCTTTCAGAGCTTAAGACTTTGCGCAAACTAGGCAGCAGATTGCAAGGTCATCCTCATCGGACTGCTTTGCCCGGACTTGAAAACACCTCCGGTCCTTTAGGTTCCGGTTTATCACAGGCTGTTGGTTTGGCTTTATCTGGACAAATGGATAAAGCTGATTGGCGAGTGATTTGTTTAACATCAGACGGGGAACACGATGAGGGCAATACCTGGGAAGCAGTGATGTTGGCCGGTAAAAATAAACTACATAAGCTAACAGCTGTAATTGATAGAAATAATATTCAGATTAGCGGATTCACAGAAGATGTTATGCCGCTTGATAATTTACGGGCAAAATACGAAGCTTTTAACTGGCATGTTTTAGAAACTAATGGGCATAATATGCAGGAAATTCTTGCAGTTTTTGACGAGGTTAAAACAATTTTAAAAAAACCTACTGTAATTATTGCTCATACAATTGCTGGAAAAGGTGTCAGCTTTATGGAAGGAAAATACGAATGGCATGGCAAAACACCAAAAAAAGAAGAGGCTAAATTGGCATTAAAGGAACTTGAGGTAATACGAAGTAAAATCCGGAAAGGCAGTAAATGATTAATCCAAAAGCATATTTGAACCTTAAAATATTTGATCCTGATGTTGAACAGGTAGCGACCCGTAATGGTTATGGTGAAGGTTTAGTTTTAGCTGGCGAAGAAGACGAACAAGTAGTGGCGCTCAGTGCAGATTTGGCAGAATCTACCAGAACACATTTCTTTGCTGAAAAATTCCCACAAAGATTTATTGAAGTGGGAGTAGCTGAGCAAAATTTAGTGACAGTTGCAGCTGGTATGGCTCTGGCTGGAAAAGTCCCTTTTGTTTCATCCTTTGCTGTTTTTTCGCCGGGCAGAAACTGGGAGCAAATCAGAACAACTGTTTGTTACAATGATGTTCCGGTTAAGATTATCGGATCTCATGCCGGATTGTCTGTAGGACCGGACGGTGCAACTCACCAGGCTTTGGAAGATATAGCTTTGATGCGGTGTTTGCCTAATATGACAGTAATTTCTCCGGTAGATTCAATTGAGGCCAAAAAAGCTACGTTAGCTATAGCCAAGTTTCCTAAACCTTGTTATCTTAGATTGTCCAGAAACAAAATACCTGTTGTAACTACAGAAGATTCTCCTTTTAAGATAGGCAGGGCTGAAGTTTTTCATAAAGGTACTGACGTGGCAGTGATTGCTACCGGACAGATGGTTTATAAAGCTTTGCTGGCTGCTAAAGAGTTAAAGTCGAGTAAAATATCTGTTCGGGTAATAAATTGCCACACTATTAAACCTTTGGATCAAGAGTTAGTGATAAAGGCAGCTAAAGATTGCGGAGCAATAGTTACAGCAGAAGATCATCAAGTTACCGGTGGTTTAGGAGGGGCGGTTGCAGAAGTTCTTTCACAAAACTTTCCTGTGCCACTGAGAATTATCGGTATCAAAGATAGATTTGGAGAGTCAGGAGAATCAGATGAGCTATTTACAAAATTTGGCTTAACTGAAAAAGCAATTATTTCAGCTATAAAACATCTCTTGAAAATGAAAAAGAAATGAAAAGATGATTTCATCCAGTTTATCCAACAGGCTTATCTTTGTTTTGAGTTTATTTGGGCTTTTTGTGAGTTCTTTTTTATTTTATGAATACAACTTACAAGGTTCGGTTATTTGTCCGATAGGTACAGGCTGTGATGCTGTACGGATTAGTTCTTACTCCGGTTTTCTTGGGATTTCAATTCCTTTTTTAGGGATACTTTTTTATTTTGCAATGGCAATATTATCAGTAATACATGTCCAAAAAACGTTTAGCAATTTACTGCTGCAGCTGAAATTGGTAATCTCTTTATGCGGGGTGGGTTTTGGCGTATATCTTACTTTCTTGGAGATTTTTGTGATTAAAGCTATTTGTTTTTGGTGCGTATTATCGTTTATACTATCATGTATAATTTTGCTATTGGTTATATTAGACCGCAGAAATTTGTATTAGAAGACGTTTATGAAAAAAGAAACTAAATGGTTAGGCGTTATTTTAATAAGCACTTTGATTCTTTTGTTTGGAAGTATGTTCCTGTTTACCCGAAGTAATTCCTCAAAAGCAGTTGCCGGTGCAACCGTTTCCCAGATTGATTACTCTAAGGGGCAGAAAATAGGTAGTGATAGTGCCAAAGTAAAAGTAGTTGAATTCTCGGATTTTCAATGCCAGGCTTGTTTGGTTGCTAAACCATTTATTAAAAAGCTAAGAATTATTTATCCGGATCAGGTGCAGTTTATTTATCGCTATCTCCCGACTCCCGGACATCTTTACGGAAGACAGACTGCATATTTAGCTGAAGCTGCAGGGGAACAGGGCAAATTTTGGGAAATGCATGACAAGCTTTTTGAAACTCAGACTCAGTGGACTGCTCTTGCTGAAGCTGATGCTGCTGATTTTTTCCTAGGATTAGCCAGGGAATTGGATCTGGATGAGAATAAGGTAAAACAAGCGTTAGAAGAAGATATTTTTAAGTCAAAAATTGACGATGACATAGCTGAGGCGGATCGCATAGAGATTGATTCTGTTCCCACCTTTTTTGTCAATGGCCGAAAACTTAATCTGAAATCATTTGATGATTTAAACACTGCTGTGGTAGAAGAATTGAAGAAAAATGAATAATATTCCTCCAATTAAAAATATAATTGATCTATCAGATAAGGTAGCTATTGTGACCGGGGGTGCAATGGGAATTGGTTTTGGAATTGCCTATAGACTGGCTGAAGCCGGAGCAAGGGTTGTGATTGCAGATTTTAAAGAATCTGAATCGGAAAAAGCAGTTGAGGATTTAGCTGCCAAGGGTTGGACTGCAAAAACTGTTAAAACTGATGTTTCGGATGAAGAGAATGTTAAAAAAATGGTTGCTGAAACTGTCAGCGCATTCGGGAAAATAGATATTCTAGTTAATAATGCCGGAATTTATCCCAGGATACCTCTTTCGCAAATGAGTCTAGCTGATTTTGATAAAGTGCTAGCTGTTAATCTAAAAGGAGTTTTTCTTTGCACTAAGTATGTGTCTAAACAGATGATTACGCAGGGAGAAGGGGGTAAAATTATCAATATTACTTCGATTGATGCTATTCGTCCTTCGTCTGTTGGGCTGGCGCATTATGATGCATCAAAACATGGGGTTTGGGGGTTTACCAAAAACATTGCTTTGGAATTAGCACCACATAAAATTTGGGTTAATGCAATTGCTCCGGGAGCAATAGAGACACCAGGAGTTGTTAAAGGAAAACCTCTTGCAGCTGATGTGTTGGAAAAATTTATTGCTAAAATTCCCATGCACAGGATGGGAAAACCGGATGAGATTGGAAAAGTTGCTTTATTTTTGGCTTCTGAGGCATCTTCATATATGACAGGTGCCCAGATTGTGGTTGACGGCGGAGTTTTACTGTCTTAAAAATTCGGTTATAGAGCTTCGTCAGTTGAGTTATAAAAATATGCTAGATTTAATTTCTATCGGTGATGCCAGGATTGATAATTTTGTTCACCTGCCAAAGGCTCACATAAGTTGTACTTTGAATAAAGAAAGTTGCGAAATTTGTTTGAATTACGGCGGAAAGATTCCGGTAGACGAGATAAGGTGCTTGCCTGCAGGGAATAATAACAATAATGCTGTAGGTGCTGCTAGATTGAAAATGAAAACAGCCCTTTTCGGTAATGTTGGCGGTGACGGCAACGGTAGAATGATTCTGGATCATTTAAAAAAGGAAGGTGTTATTACCCGTTACATGGTTGTAAATAAAGATGTGCCGACAGAGCAATCGATTGTTTTAGCATACAAAGGAGAAAGGACGATTTTAGTTTATCATTACCCCTGGGATTATAATTTGCCTGATTTAGAGCGGACCAGATGGGTCTATTTTAGTTCCGTGTCTTATTCATACACAAAGACTTCTTTAATTTCTCAAATTGAAAGTTATATAGAAAGAACCGGAGCAAATTTAGTTTTTGGTCCGGGAACAAATCAATTAAAAGACGGGGTTAAAAAATATCCAAAACTACTTTCTTTGACCAAACTCTTTATCCTTAATAAAGAAGAAGCCAAGAAGGTTTTAGAAATACCTGAAGAAAAAAAAGTGGATATCAAAAAATTATTATCAGGTTTGGTAGATTTAGGGCCGGAATTTGTTGTTGTGACTGATGGTGTGGATGGTTCATTTGGGTTTGATGGAGAGAAATTTTATAGAATAGGAATTTTCCCGGCAAATTTAGTGGAAACAACCGGAGCAGGTGATGGGTATTCGACAGGACTTCTGGCAGGTCTTTTTCATGGAAAAAGTTTAGCTGAGGCAATGAGATGGGGAGCTGTTAATGGGGCTGCTGTTGTAGAACAAATTGGTGCACAAACAGGACTTTTAACTTTGAATCAAATACTAAAGAGATTAAAAGAAAATCCTAAAATTGTTGCAAAAGAAATATAATTAACTGTTTTAATGCACGAGAACGCGGGTACCAGGATTTTCTGCAGATGCCCTGACAACGCCTTGGCCCGGTGGAACAACCGGTCCGGCCCAATCAAAAATTTGGGCTGCGCTGGCAAGCGGTGAGTTTATACAACCATGGCTCATTGGGTGGCCGAAATTATTATGCCAGTAAGCTCCGTGAATAGCATAACCCCGATAAAAGAACATATTATGCGGTACGTTTGGTAAATTATAGTAAGTTCCCAGAGCTTGAGAGCCGCCGCGCATGCTTTGGCTCCGGGTTTTATACCAAATATTGAAAGTTCCTTTGGGGGTAGAAGACCAAAGTCCTGTTGAGACAGGAAACTCCATTACTAATTTGTTATCTTCCCAAGCTCTTAATCTTTGTTCTGATAGGGATACTTCAATCCATTTTTCCTCTCCAGCTGCATTTGTTGTACCCAGCACTGTTTGGTTACTATCCTGGTTTTGGGCTAGAGTTTGTGAATAAGCATAAGCAAGAGATGTTTTAGGATAGTCTATGACCTGGTTATTATAAATAGCAGTGACAGCTTCCTCGTTAAACTTGCCGTCTGATTTGGTAACTGCTTCCTCATTGCAACATGAAGTCGTTGGATCGCCTGAGATATGTAATTTATAAACAATTGTTCGTCTGATGGATTGGAAATTAAAAGCAATACAGGCAATAAAAGCTATTACTAGTAAAAAAGGTATTAGACGGTGCAACATATCAAGGTTTTGCGCTTCCGTCTTAGCACAATTTAATTGTGCGGTAAAAATGCTTCAGACGTCAAGAGGGAGTTTGTCTTTTGTCGAAGGCAGGAGACAATTTTTTTTGTTTTGGGGTTGGACTAAAAGAACTCTGCGGGCACGGAATACAGTTTTTCAATATCGCAAAACAGGAAGCTTTGCTTATACAGATTTCTAAGCAATGTGGAAAAAAATTAAGCAGTAGGGTATGCTAAAAATATGATTATCAAAGCAAAGGAAGGGTTTAGAGTAGTTGCAGAAAGCGGACGTAATATGGGAACTTATCCAACTAAAGAACAGGCAGAAGTCAGACTTCGTCAAATCGAAATGTTTAAGCATATGAAGAAAAAGTAGTTCCCGTAACTTTATGATTGTATAGTTACGGGAGTAACAGGAGATACTTATGTTGGGATTAAGCAAGAAAAGATTTTTCATCACATTGGGGTTAAGTGTGGGGATATGGCTGGTAAGTGGTTTTATTCAAGCCTTGATTGGATTTTCGGATTATTTTTCCATTTTCCATAAATGTAGCTTAGCTGGTTATCCTATTGCTCTATGTATATCTAGCAATAGTCAGGCTAAAATAGTTTTGACATCTTTTGTAAATATTATTTTTTGGTTTTGGGTTATTCATCTATTTTGGAGTTGGTTTAATAAAAGTCGCAATTAGTCCAAAAGAAGCCAATATAACTATTTCTCCTGCAATTGTTAGTAATTTGTCAAGGAATTCTTTTGCTGGATTTTTATTAATTCTATCGGGGTCTAAGTC
>JAHIVD010000090.1 GCA_018816815.1 Patescibacteria group bacterium | reverse complement strand
TCCTTCAGGGTTAATTGTCAGGTCTAATATTCTTAATCTGAATTTAGTAAACAATTAATGGTGTTTCTGGATATATTAGTTAAAAGAGAAGCTTGAGATGCTGTAAAATCTTGGGAAAAACACTTTAAAATCTGCTTGAATCTAACCTCTGAAATGTGTGTCTGTTTTAAATATCTGTTTCTCGTTGTCTAGACAATCTATTCTACCACCTAAATGGCGTTAATCTTGTCTAGACCCTTTACAAATACACAGAAGTCAAACTATGGGTTTGGATGTTATTTTAAAATAATTAATTTCTTTAATTAGCTTTGGTTTTAGTAAATTTAGCAGTTTTATTAGTATGAATATTAAAAAGCAGGACATATTCTCCTTTTGGTTTTTTCAGCTGCTCCATCCATTTGCTGATTTTTCCCCCTTTCACGCTTTGGTGTATTTTAGTTAATTCTTTGGCTAAAACAATTTCTATGTCTCCGAAAACTTCTTTGATATCGGTAATGCTTCTTAAAAGTTTATGAGGTGCTGCAAAGATAATGTAAGTGGTAGGGAGTAATTGATGTATGGCAGATAGTTTCCGGAGAAGTTTTAATCTGTGGCCGGGTTTTTCCGGAAGATAACCTAGAAACATAAATTTATCAGGCGGCAAACCAGAAAGTGCTAGTGCAGGCAGGATAGAAGATGGTCCTGGCAGGGAGTCAACAGGAATGTTTTGTTTAATGCATTCACGTACCAGTTTATACCCCGGGTCAGATACCAACGGTGTTCCTGCATCGGAAACCAAAGCTAGATTTTCTCCTTCTTTTAGTCTCTCGGCGATTTGTGGAAAAACTTTTGCTTCACTATAGTCATTTAAAACAAGAAGGCGTTTTTTGATGCTGTAATGATTTAGAAGCAGGGAAGTCCTTCTGGTATCTTCACAAATTATTCCATCAACTGTTTGTAGCACCTCCAAAGCTCTTAAAGTAATATCTTTTAAATTACCGATAGGTGTTGGAACAATGTATAGCATGTCATTTTTTAAATCTTTTTGTGATGCTGGCTCTGATTTCAGCATCAACTAATATATGGTGAATGCCTGGTAGAATTGAGGCTATAATTATCAGACCAACAATAGGCAGTAAATATTTGTCAACATCAGGTATCAGTGAACCAAGATAATATCCTGCCAAAGTGACTCCGATTGCCCAGAGAATTCCACCTACCAGATTAAAAGCTAAAAATCTTTTATAATTCATTTCACCTACTCCTGCCACTACAGGGGCAAAAGCTCTGATAACAGGTACGAACCTGGCTAAAATTATGGTTTTACCACCGTGGCGGTCATAAAATTTCTGGGTTCTTTCCAGATGTTTTTTATTAAAAAAAATAGAGTCATCTTTAGTAAAAATTCTGGGTCCAAGTTTTCTGCCTATTTGAAAACCTATGGTATCGCCTAAAACAGCAGCTACAAAACAGCCTACTATTAAGATAGTAATATCAAGAAAACCCTGGGAAGCTAAAAAGCCGGCAGTAAAAAGAAGTGAATCACCGGGGAAGAAAAAACCGATTAAAAGACCAGACTCTAGAAATACAATTCCAAATATTCCGGAATACCCAAATGTTTTTATGGCAGATACAAGGTCGAAATGCATGTAGATTAGTATAGCAGGTTTACAAAGAATCTAAAACCGCCTAATCACTCCAACGCATTTGCCCTGAATCTCTACATCTGTTGCATATATGGGGGACATTTGGGAATTAGCTGGTTCCAGCCGGACTCTGCCCGGTTCCTTGAAGAATTTTTTTAAGGTAGCCAGACCATTATCCAGCAGTGCTACTACAATATCTCCGTCTTCGGCCGTGTTTTGTTCTTCAATAATAACGTGATCTCCATCTAAAATCCCATCTTCAATCATTGAATCACCTCTGACTTGCAAAACATATGAACGTTTCTTGCCTGAGATCATATTAGGAGCAACTTTAACAGTGGCATCGGGATCGGTATAGGTCATAATAGGTTGGCCTGCTGCAATAAATCCTAAAATAGGAAGTTCAATCCCTTTTAGCGAAGAAGAGATTTTTTGATCCAACACCTCAATTCCCCTGACAGCTCCTTCAAACTTTTTAATAACACCTTTTAAAACCAGAGCTTGGAGGTGCTCATGTACTGTAGCCAGGGAGGAAACACCAATACTCACCGCTATTTCACTTAAAGTTGGCGAATAGCCGTATTTGTCTATGTATTGTTTTATAAAACCAAGAATTTGTTTTTGTCTACGGTATAAAGTTACTGGCATTTTTTAATTCCTTTTAGTTTTCAAATGAAAGTACAATATATACCTTACCAAACAATACCCGAATTTGTCAACTAGGTTAAACTATATCATTTTAAGGTATGTTATTATATAAATGAAAATGAAGTTTGAGGACCTTGATAATCCTGAAATCCGTAAAAAAATAGATCCGAATAATGTATACGGCTCAACAGGGATGCTGGCTGATCAATGTGCCTGCATTTGGGAAACTGTTAAAGCCATAGAATTTCCGGAAAACTATAAATCTTTAGAAAATATTACCCTTTGCGGAATGGGGGGTTCCAGGTACGGTGCATATATTGTCCAAAATCTCTGCAAAAATTTATTAAAAGTTCCTTTTCTTGAGTATGGAGATTATCATTTACCGGCATATGTTGGAAAAAAGAGTTTATTTATCCTTTCAAGCTATTCAGGAGGAACAGAAGAACCGCTTGCTTCTGCGCAGGAAGTTATTGAAAAAGGATATCCTATTATCGGATTAACAAGCGGAGGGAAAGCTTTGGAGTTATCAAAACAACATAATTTTCCATCTATTGTGTTCGACCAAAAATATAACCCATCAGGTCAACCCCGTCTTGGTACAGGATATATGATATTCGGGCTGATTGCGCTTTTGACAAGACTGGGCTATATCCGGGTTAGTGACGGTGAAGTAAAAAAAGCTATAAGTGAACTAAGAAGTAATAAGAAAAAAATACAGTCAAAGGCAAAAGAAATTGCGCAAAAAATTTACGGCAGCTTCCCGGTTTGTCTTGCCGGGGAATTTTTAAATGGCAATATTCATATTATCCGGAATCAATTTAACGAAACAGCAAAAACTTTTGCAGGATTTTCCTCTTTACCGGAGTTAAATCATCATTTAATGGAAGGATTAAAGTTTCCTGCAGACAAAAAGCTGTATGTTTTATTCATTGACTCGCCGTTGTATTCTGATAAATTGCAGAAAAGGATAGCAATTACCAAAGATGTAGTTGAAAAAAACAATATTCCGCAAGTAAGCTTCAAGGCAAAAGGTTCTACCAAACTTTCTCAAATGTTGAATGTTTTATCTTTTGGCGGGTATGTCTCTCTATACCTGGCATTTCTTTATGATCAAGACCCCGGTGTTATTCCATGGGTTGATTATTTTAAGGAACAAATGGCTAAAGCAGGATAAGGTTTCGAATCTACAAAGCAAGAACTAATTAAAGTTTATTTCCTTATGGCGGTTTATTGGCAGATGCTATAATTCGAGCAAAGTAAAAATCCTTAAATTTTTCTTTAGAGTGATTAGTTTGCAGGATTTATTTTAAATTAATTGTTATGCCGAAATTCCAAATTGTTTCTGATTTTAAACCAACAGGTGATCAGCCTCAAGCTATTGAAAAACTTGTTACAGGTTTAAAAAAAGGATTTAAACATCAGGTTCTTTTAGGGGTAACAGGTTCCGGTAAAACTTTTACCATGGCTCAGGTGATACAAAAGATTCAAAAACCAACTTTGGTTATTTCCCACAATAAAACTTTAGCAGGACAGTTGGCACAGGAGTTTAAATCACTTTTTCCGAAAAATGCTGTTGAGTATTTTGTTTCATATTATGATTATTATCAACCTGAAGCTTATATTCCCCAATCTGATACTTATATAGAAAAAGACGCTTCGATTAACGAAGAAATAGAAAAACTCAGGCTTTCTACAACTGCTTCGCTTTTAACACGCAAAGACATTGTTGTTGTTGCGTCTGTTTCCTGTATCTACAACCTGGGTTCTCCGGCTGAATACGGTCAGGCAATATTGGAGATCGGCAGCGGTATGAAAGCAGGCATGCAAGCGGTGATGAAAATCCTGCAAAAAATGCATTATGAGAGAAATGATATTGATTTTCAAAGAGGCACATACCGGGTGCGCGGTGATACCATGGATATTTTCCCGCCGTATTTGGATCAAGGTTACAGGTTACAGTTTTTAGGAGATAAGGTAGAGAAGGTGAGCAAGTTAGAAGTTGTATCGGGTGTTGTAGAGAAGTTGGATGGGGCGCAAATTATTTATCCGGCAAAACACTACATTACTCCAGAGCAGCGGATTGTCCCGGGGATAAAACAGATTGAAATTGATTTAAAAGCAAGACTGAAGCAACTGGAATTTGCTGGTAAACTGGTAGAGGCTCAAAGGCTGGAACAAAAAACAAATTATGATCTGGAAATGATCCGTCAGTTCGGCTATTGCAATGGAATTGAGAACTATTCGCGCTATTTTGACGGGAGAAACCCGGGTGATCCTCCGTACACTTTGATGGACTATTTTACTGCTTTACAAAAAGATAACTTAAAAGATTTTCTAATTATTATTGACGAATCACATATCAGTATTCCGCAAATCAGGGGAATGTACAACGGTGATCAATCAAGAAAAAAAACTTTAATTGATTTTGGGTTTAGATTACCTTCTGCGCTGGATAACAGGCCATTGAAATATGAAGAATTTTTAAAAAAGGTCAGTCAAATTATTTATACCTCGGCAACGCCAAATGAATATGAATTGTCACTGGCTGAAATGGAAGATCCTAAAGGTGGATCAAGCGGCATAGCAGAACAACTGGTTAGACCTACAGGAGTTCTAGATCCTGAAATAAGCATCAGGCCGATTAACAGTCAAATAGAGGATTTAATAGGAGAAATTAAACTGCGGACAGCAAAACATGAGCGTGTTTTGGTTATAACACTGACAAAGCGCATGGCTGAGGATTTAACCGATTATTTGATTGATAAAGGAATCAAGGTGCAGTATTTGCATTCTGACGTAGCCACACTTGAGCGATCCGATATTCTGCAGTCCCTTCGGTTAGGAGAAGTAGACGTAATTGTCGGTATCAATCTCCTGCGGGAAGGACTTGATTTGCCGGAAGTATCTCTGGTAGCTATTTTAGATGCTGACAAGGAGGGATTCCTAAGATCCAGGACTGCTCTTATTCAGACCATGGGAAGAGCTGCAAGGCATGTAAAAGGTCAGGTAATCATGTATGCAGATATTGTGACTAAATCAATGAAAGCTGCTATTGAAGAGGTAGAAAGAAGAAGGAAATATCAGGCGGCATATAATAAAAAGCACAATATTACTCCAAGAAGCATTGAAAAAGCCCTAAGAAATAGATTAATTGAAAAAGTAGAAAAACTGGAGAAACATATTGGCAAAAAGGATCTAACCATAGAAGATATTCCTGAAAAGGAACGAGAGAAGATGGTTAAAATTTTAAAGGCTCAAATGAAACAGGCAGCAGAAATGCTGGACTTTGAAGAAGCAGCCAGAATAAGAGATCAGATTAAAGAGTTGGGTGCATTGACAGATATGCTAAAATAAGAATAATTACGGATATGAGATTAGTAGAGAGAATAGAATCAATAACAGGGAGAATGGTTTTACCAGGTAGGGAGATTCCACGACAGAGCCCCTTTGATGTCTGCGGTTTGAATTCTCCTCAACAAATCGAATCAGAAAGAAGAGGCGGTTTAGATGAAAAACAAAGAATAGGCCTTCGGGATTACCTTACTGGTCCTATAAAATAAGTAATATATTAGGTGTTCTTATTAGATTACCTTAGACATACCCCTTTCAAATTCTTGAAAAATAGGTTAAAATAATTCGGTATTTTTCGGGAAAAATTCGTATGTTAATAGATAAAATAATCATCAGAGGTGCACGCGAGCACAACTTGAAAAACATTAACCTGGAAATTCCTAAAAATAAATTAATTGTTCTAACAGGTATTTCAGGTTCAGGTAAATCATCCCTGGCTTTTGATACCCTTTATGCTGAAGGGCAAAGAAGGTATGTAGAGTCACTTTCTTCTTATGCCAGACAGTTTTTGGGAGTAATGGATAAGCCTGATGTTGATTCAATAGAAGGATTATCCCCTGCTATTTCAATTGATCAAAAAGGTGTTTCCCATAATCCCCGTTCAACTGTTGGTACAACTACTGAAATTTATGATTATTTGCGGCTGCTTTTTGCCAGGGTTGGCCATCCGCACTGTCCTAACTGCGGCAGGGAAATATCTAAAATGTCGGTTGAGCAGATAACACAAAGTGTTGTTTTTTCAGCTCTAGGTCTTAAAGAGGGTGGCTTAATCACAATCAAAAAGTCTGTTGGCAAAAAAGGAAAAAGGATAATGATTTTGGCTCCGGTAATCAAAGACAGAAAAGGTGAGTATAGTGCTTTATTCGAGGAGTTTAGAAAAAAAGGTTTTTCTAAAATTAGAGTAGACGGACAAGTCAGAGATCTCAGCGAAGATCTGGTTTTAATTAAAACAAATAAACATACAATTGATTTGGTGGTGGACCGGTTAGTTTTGAACAAAGATCTATTTCAGCCAAAGCCTCAGCTTAATAAAACCCCGCTATCTTCTGCTAAAAAAGGTAAAAAAAGTGTTCAAGAGGACAATATATACTCAAGACTAACACAAAGTATTGAGACAGCGCTTAAATTAGGTGAAGAGTCTGTGATTGTATCAGAAGTTCTTGATGCTTCTTTGGAATTTCCTCAGCACCCGAAAAAAATGAAGGATCAGCTCTATTCAGAAAGATTTGCTTGCCCGCTAGACAACATTTCTCTTCCGGAAATAGAACCAAGGCTTTTATCTTTTAATTCACCTCATGGAGCCTGTCCTGTTTGTACAGGGCTGGGGACATTGTTGGAGATAGATAAAACAGTTATTCTAAACCCGATTTTATCTATTGCGGAAGGAGGAATACTTCCCTGGTCAAAATTAGCATCAAGTAATACCTGGTTTACGAGGCTGATTGAAGCTGTTGGGAATAAGTATGGTTTTGATTTAAACACAAGACTGGGTAATTTTCCCTCTGAAGCCCGGACAGTTTTACTTTACGGCAGCGGCAAGGAAGAATTTAAGGTAGAAGGCAGAAACAGGCAAGGAAGGCGGACTCATTTTTATTCGGAGTTCCAGGGTTTGATAGTTTACTTAAAGCAAAGGCATCAGGATACTGAATCAGAATTCGTTAAATCAGAAATTGAAAAATATATGGTAAAGGAAGTATGTCCAAAATGTAATGGTGCAAAGCTAAAAGACGAAGCCTTGTCAATAACTATAAATGGGTTAAATATTGCTGAAGCAACCAGTCAATCAATTATTCAGGTTCTTGAATGGGTAGAAAATATTGAATTCTCCGCCAGGGAAACACAAATAGCCACACCGATCCTAAAGGAAATTAAATTACGTCTGAAATTTTTAATTGATGTTGGTTTGGATTATTTGACACTTGACCGGCCAGCTTCAACCTTGGCCGGGGGTGAATCGCAGCGGATTAGATTGGCTTCCCAGATCGGTTCAGGTCTTTCCGGAGTTTTATATGTCCTGGATGAACCGTCTATTGGTTTGCACCAGCGGGATAATCATCGGTTAATTGATACCCTAAAAAAACTAAGGAATTTGGGTAATACGGTTGTTGTTAATGAACATGACGCTGAAACAATGGAAGCTGCGGATCTACTCATAGAAATAGGTCCTAAAGCCGGTGAACACGGTGGTCGGATTGTAGCCTTGGGAACACCGGATCAACTAAAAAAGAACCCAGCTTCACTAACAGGCAAATATTTATCAGGAAAGAAAAAGGTGGAGATAAGCCGGAAAAAAGATTCCGAGTCTCCGGCTTCAAATAGCAATTCTATTTTGAAAATTTTAGGAGCTGCTCAGCACAATTTAAAAAATATCAATATCTCTTTTCCTTTGGGCAGGTTTATAGCTGTTACAGGTGTTTCAGGTTCAGGTAAATCAACTTTAGTTCATGATATTTTGTATAGGGCTTTAGCAAAAAGAATATACAGGTCAAGAAAAAAGCCAGGAAGTCATACGGAGGTGCAGGGAGCAGAAAATATAGACAAAGTTGTTTTGGTAGATCAATCACCGATTGGGCGGACCCCAAGATCTAATCCTGCAACCTATACAGGTGCTTTTACATATATTCGTGATCTTTACTCAAAAACACCTGAAGCAAGAATAAGAGGATATAAACCAGGTAGATTTTCATTCAATGTTAAAGGCGGAAGATGTGAGACTTGTGAAGGTGAGGGTACTCTTAAAATTGAAATGCAATTTTTGCCTGATGTTTATATCACTTGTGAGTCCTGCAGCGGTGCAAGATACAACAGAGAGGCTTTAGAGATTAATTTTAAGAATAAAAACATAGCAGAAGTATTGAATATGACAATAGAAGAGGCTCTGAAATTTTTTGAAAATATTCCTCATGTCAAAAATAAGTTGCAGGTCTTGCTTGATGTGGGTTTGGGATACATTAGATTGGGTCAATCTGCCCCAACGCTTTCAGGAGGTGAGGCCCAGCGTATTAAACTCTCTTCAGAGTTATCTAAAAGGCCAACAGGGCATACCATGTATATTTTAGATGAACCCACTACCGGACTTCATTTTGCAGATATTGAAAGGTTGTTAACCATACTTCGGAAGCTGGTTAATTTTGGCAATACAGTAATTATTATTGAACACAATCTTGATGTGATTAAAAATACAGATTGGGTAATAGATCTTGGGCCGGAAGGTGGGGATAAGGGCGGTAGAGTAGTAGCAGAAGGTACACCAGATCAGATTGCCAGGATAAAATCTTCCTATACAGGTCAGTATTTAGCAAAGATACTTTGATTCATACTAGAAACTTTTGAATAATTTAATTAGGTTATCCTAGAATATTCCGAACTGACATAGCTTCCAACCCTGGATTTTAATATCGATATTAGATATTGGTGAAATGACAAATGAGACCAGACTAGGTAAGATATAGTAATGGTGAAAAAAATTGCACTGGTAGTTGTTTTTTTAGTCTTTATTGTTTTACCCCAAAGGATTTTTGCTGCTTCGGAATTTTCAACCTCCTATGATGTTTTATACGATATTGACGAAAGCGGAATAACCACAGTTACAGAAAAGGTTGTTCTTGAGAATCTGACTTCGCAGTATTATGCCAATCAATTCAAATTAACTATCGGAGCAACCCAAATTTCCGACATTAAAGCTGCAGATCCTGGAGGAGAATTGGATATAACGTCACAGCAAAAAGATACAATTACTACTATTGGTGTTAAATTTAACCAGCAAGTAGTAGGCTTAGGCAAAACCCTGCCATGGACTCTGTCTTTTAAATCAAGGGATTTTGCCGAAAAAGTTGGTAAAGTCTGGGAAGTCAGGGTTCCAAGAATTTCTTCAACCACAAATTTGGAAGCTTTTAATCTTACTCTTTCAGTTCCGCAGAGTTTTGGTCAACCTTCTTCAATTAGTCCGAGTCCCAAAACTCAAACTGTGTCCTCAGGAAGGATATTCTTAACTTTTGAAAAGGATCAGCTTGAATCATCCGGCATTTCCGCAAATTTCGGCAGTATTCAGATTTTTGATTTTGATTTGAGTTACCATTTGGGAAATGAGAATCTAATGCCGATATTAACAAATATTGTGCTTCCTCCGGATACACCTTTTCAGGATGTTATTTTTCAGCGCATAGAACCAAAACCGCTTAATGTAACAGTGAATGATGATGGCAATTACCTGGCTTGGTATAGATTAAACCGGGGGCAAAAAATGGATGTAAAAGTGATTGGCTCAGCAAAGCTTTATACAAATTCTAAGGTAAAAAATCCTGTGCTGGATGAATCTTTGAGAAAAAAATACACTGAAGCTCAAAAATACTGGGAAAAAGATAACCCTTTAATTACTAATAAATTATCTGAAATTTTAGGCAGCGGTTCTCCGGAGGATTTTGAAGGAAAAGCTAAGCTTATTTTTCAGGATGTAGTAAATTCTTTGAAATATGATTCTGACCGGTTAAAGGGCAGCAATATTGAGCGGCTTGGAGCTGTTACGGTTTTAAATAATCCTGATTCTGCTGTTTGCATGGAATTTACTGATTTATTTATTGCCCTTTCCAGAGCAGCAGGTATTCCAACAAGGGAATTAAATGGGTACGCGCATACTGCAAATACAACACTTAGACCCCTGTCTTTAACAAAGGATATCCTGCATGCATGGCCGGAATATTGGAACGAACGGCTTGGATGGGTCATGGTTGATCCTACCTGGGAAAACACAACTGGTGGCGCAGATTACTTTAATAAACTGGATCTGAATCATTTTGTTTTTATCATTAAGGGTTTATCTTCGGAAGAACTAATTCCTGCCGGCTCGTATAAATCAGAGAGTCAAGACAGCCATGATGTAAAAGTAACTTTATCTGAAAATGATTTTCTTGGTAAACCTCAGATTGATATTGAGGTAGATGTTTCAAATCCAATCTTTTCAGGCCTTCCAGGGATTATCAAAGTGAAAGTTACAAATAGAGGTAATGCTGTTTATCCTTCAGCATCTCTTCAGATTTCAACTGATAAGCTTAGAGTTCTAAATAGTGAGAAGCAAGAAACAGGACTCATACCTCCTTTTGGAAAGGGTGAATTTATTTTTAATATCAGGACTAAATCACTTTTTGATTCATATAATGATCAAATTGTGATTAATGTAGGTAATCAAAAGTCTATTAAGAATGTGGCAGTAAAACCTTTTATTGTGTTCCAGCCCATCCCTCTTGCAGTAGCAGGATCTATTATTGTTATGGTGTTAATCTATTTTATAGTGCTGGGTGGTATTATTTACAGGAAAAGAATCAAGGAGAACTCTGCTTAAAAAAATCATGATTTGGCCTCTTATTAAATCCAAAATTCCCCACAGTCCCGGTGTTTATATGTTTAAAGACAAAAACAGGAAGGTATTGTATGTTGGAAAAGCTGTTGATCTTTACCAGCGTGTGGCTTCATATTTTCAACGGCTCTACAATAAAGATCCCAAGCAGAAAATTTTAATTGATCAAATAACTGACGTACAAACCATCACAGTTGAATCAGAACTTGAAGCTTTGATTCTGGAGGCAAATCTAATAAAAAAATATCTGCCTTCTTTTAATGTCAGACTTACGGATGATAAAGATTATTTATATATTGCAATCAATAAACAGGCTTTCCCGAAAATTGTGATAGCCAGGAAAAAAGATATTTTGCTGATGAAAAAATATTGGGGTCCGTTTCCCTCAAGCAGGACTGTCAGAGAAACAATAAAATCACTAAGAAAAGTTTTTCCTTGGTGTTCTTTAGCTTTGCAAACTAAAAAACGATCAAGACCGTGTTTTTACTACCATATTGGTTTATGTCCGGGTTCCTGTGTGGGGGCAATATCAAAAAAGGAATATCAAAAAATAATAACCAGGTTTTCTAAATTTATGGATGGAAAAAAGCAGCAGTTGATTGCAGATCTAGCTGATGAGATGAAGAGGGCATCTGAAAAACAGGAATTTGAGAAAGCTGCAAAGATAAAAAAAGTTATAGAAGGGATAGTGTATTTAACGCAAATAAACAGAACCGGGCTCTATTTGGAAAATCCAAATTTCCTACAGGAGGAAAAACAAATGGCGCTAAAAGAGCTCCAAAAAGATTTGAATTTGAAAAAATTACCAAACCGGATTGAGGGGTATGATATTTCAAATATCCAAGGTTGTAGTGCAACTGGCTCAATGGTTGTTTTAACTGAAGGGGAAATTGATAAATCCCAGTACAGAAAATTCAAAATCAGTCTGCCGGTACAGCCGGCTGGGTCAACAGGCTCTGTCAATAGGGCTAAACAAGTCAGTAAACCAAATGATGTAGCAATGATGCGGGAGGTGCTGCGGCGCAGGTTAAAGCATAGTGAGTGGCCTTTGCCTGATTTAGTATTGGTAGATGGAGGCAGGGGGCAGGTTTGTGCAGTTAAGCAACAAATGTCCGGTGTCAAATATCAAATTCCTGTTTATGGTTTGGCTAAGAAAGCAGAATGGCTTTATCCCCCGGGAGGTGAAGTTATAAAGTTACCAAGAAAAAGCCTCTCCTTAAAGCTCCTGCAAAAACTGCGGGATGAGGCTCACCGCTTTGCTCTAAATTACTACAGAAAGTTGCATCAGAAGGCAAATCTTAATATCATATAGAAAGATGAAAAAACTGCTCCGTTATTTCCTGATCAATACAGTTTCTCTTTGGCTGGCTACAATAATAATTCCTGGCCTGATTTATACGGGCGGAATAAAAAGTTTGTTTTTAGGGGGATTTGCATTTATGATGATAAATTTTCTTTTAGTTCCTCTGCTGAAGATATTGCTTTTACCGCTAAATCTTTTGACGCTGGGATTTTTTGCCTGGATTACAAATGTTTTGGCTCTTTATGCTTTAACTACAATTGTTTCGGATTTTAAATTAGTTCCTTACGTCTTTCCCGGATATAATTACAACGGTTTTATTCTTCCCCAATATGATTTATCTCCATTTCTTGTGGCAATAGCAGTGTCTTTTTTAATCGGGATAATTACTCATTTTTTGCAATGGCTTAGTCGTTAATCCTAGTAGTTTCTTTGAACAGGAGTTAAAATATCATATTGCGAAGTCCGAAGCAGGTATTTTAGATTCTAGTATTGTAAGAATCGCAAGCTTTGCTTTAGATTCTAGTATTGTAAGAATCGCAAGCTTTGCTTTAGATTCTAGTATTGTAAGAATCGCAAGCTTTGCTTATAATGCACTCAACTATGAAAGACGTAATTACGCTAATTCAAATTACATTAGGAATTATTTTGATTGTAATAATTATTATTCAACAGAAAGGATCCGGCTTAGGCGGTAGTTTTGGAGGCGATATGTCATTTTACCGTACAAGAAGGGGAGCGGAGAAATTTCTTTTTTATGCAACTATTGCTGTAGCCGTGGCCTTTGTTTTATTTTCCATAATCGGTCTATTTTAAATGTTATTAAATTATGAATTTTAGACCTGTGAGGCTTTTTCTTTTAATCACCTGGGAATATCTAAAAAGGAATGTGACCCTAGTTATAGGCAGTGTGCTTATAATTATTCTTTTGGTGATTTTTCAGACAAAGCTGAAATTTTTCCAATCATCGGATACTATCAGGGTAGGTTTAATTGGGACTTATCAGGAGCATGATCTGCCTATTGAAGTAACAAAATTATTGTCTTCCGGGTTGATTGAAGCAAGCAGTGACGGGAAAATTAAACCAAATTTGGTAAAAGGCTGGGAAACTAATAATGACGCTACCCAGTTTAAATTTAAATTAAAGGATTTAAGCTGGGCTGATGAAGAAACTGTGAAAGCATCTGATCTGGAATTTACTATCCCAAACACAAATGTTTCTTTTCCGGATGACAAAACAATTCAATTTGATCTACAGGAATCATTTTCCCCTTTGCCTTCACTTCTAACAGGACCTGTTTTTAAAAAAGGTACTTTAACCGGGGTGGGTCCTTATAAAATTAAAAGTATTGAAAAAAGCAGGATTTTTATTACCAAGCTTATTCTGGAATCTAAGGATAACAAATTCCCGAATATAGCTATAAGGTTTTATCCAAACGAAAAAATAGCTGTTACTGGTTTCAATCTGGGAGAGGTACAGGTTTTAATGGGTTTGAGTAATCCAAAGTTAATTAGTTCAAATTCCTTAATTTCTATGAGACAAACTACTGACTATTCAAAAATTGTTACAATTTTATTCCAAACAACAGATCCGCTTCTTAGCAACCGTTCGATCCGTCAATCATTAGCTTTTAAAACCCCTAAAATAGAAGGGGAGGAAGTTGCTAATAATCCTTATCCTCCGCAATCCTGGGCCTATGATAGCGACTCCAAAAAATATTTGTCTAACCCTGAAGAAGCATTGGCAGCCCTGGAGCGGGCAAAGGCGTCACTCCCAAGTGATAAATTCAACTCAGAATTGATTTTAACAGCAACCCCAAACCTGGAAGAGGTGGGAAAAGTTGTAGCTGAGTCCTGGAAAGAGTTGGGATTTGACAGTAAACTCCGGGTGGAATCAGGCATACCTCAAAACTTCCAAACACTTTTAATTACTCAAAGCATTCCTGTTGATCCTGACCAATATTTTCTGTGGCATGCTACTCAGACTAAAACAAATTTAACAAAATATAATTCAAAAAGGGTAGATAAAGATTTGGAAGACGGCAGAAAAATTATCACTGAAGACGAAAGACAAGCAAATTACTTTGATTTCCAAAAAACCCTGCTGGAGGATGCACCGGCTGTTTTTCTCTATTTCCCCAAATACAATATTGTTTATCTTAAAAAAGTAGAGCCGCTTTTGGATAAGGTGTTAAGCCCTTAATCTGGGAAGATGACCGTTGTCGTTGGGTTTGAAGATGCTGCCTTTTTTTAAAGCACTGAGCTCACGCTGCATTGTTTTCATCTGGTGCCCTGTATAAATTAAGCCATTGTAGGTTTTTTCTTCATCCTTCTGGAGTTTATTTATTTGTTTTTTTACCTCATTCAAGCCTTTAACATTTTTGTTAACAGATATTTGAATTAGAGTTGTAATGTAAATTACCTCCAAAAAAATAGCAGCAGCTAAAATTAGCAAAATTAGATTAGTTGTCAGTCCCAGTAGCCCAAAAGCGAAAATTCCACCAAAAAGAAAAAGGTTTATTATTAAAGGAAGAAAAATCTTTTCCGATGAAAACAGTTTTTTAAAAACCATACATCCTCCTAATTACAATAAAATCCCTTAACCTGCTCTTTCTTGATTTTAGAGATTCTAAAATTAATTGTCTGCCTGTTGATTTAATATGTCAAGACCTCAAATTAGTTAAAACCAACCCCTTTTTCTAAAATAGACAAGCATAAAAAAAGCAGGTGTTGCAGCTGAAGTTACTATAAGTATTAATGTGGTGTATTCCCCTAAAAAAGTCCAGGATCCGGTTTGTAATCCTCCTGGAAGTAAAATATTCATCCCAAAAAATGTTCCGATTACTGTAGCCGGAAGAGTGAAAGTAAAAAGAATAGTCAAGACAGCCAAGATTCTGTTGGTTTTTTCTGTGCTAAAAGTAAAATCAGCATCCTGATAAATATCAACTGTTTCCCTGGCTTCTTCTAAAGTCTCCCAAGCTTTATCAACTGTATCTGCAATATTTTCAAAATAAATAGATAAATTAGTTGAGCTGAATTTGTTTATTTTATCGGTCATTTCTGCTATTAATGACTTTAATGGTCTGATTATCCGTCTTGAAGAAAGTATCCTGTGTTTTAATTGACCGATTTTATAAACTCCGGATACTTTATCATCGAACACAACGTCTTCTGTTTCGTCTACCTCTTTTATGATTATTTGCAAGAGCTGGGTTAGGTCGTCAGTCAATTGATTAATAATGGTATACAGCAGATGAGCAGAAGAATTATCAATATATGCTTTTCTTTGTTCTTTGCTTTTTTCGCATTCACTAAATATTTTGGAAACAGTATCTTTTGAACTGTCGTGAATAGTGACAAGGTAGTCTTCGCCTAAAAAGAAACATATTTGATTAATAGAGATATTTTCTTCATTAGGATTAAGTGTAGGAAAACGGAGCAGTAAAAATAAATACTTATCTTCTAAATTCTGCTCTATTTTTGGAAAATGTCCTTTAGACATACAGTCTTCAAGATGCAGTGGATGGAAAGGATATTTTTGGACCAGCCCGCTAATTTCTTTCCTGCTGGGATTTCTAATATCTATCCAGGTAATCCTGCCATTGCTGATTGATTGTGCTTTCCCTTTTTCCTTAGCTAAATTTGTTTCCTGTTTTCCACCCTCTTTAATATTAAGTAAACTTAAATAATATTTAAGAGTTCCTGCCAGCTTTTTAGGATTACCCAGTGTAATGGGTTTACCTAGCATAATTTGTACGTCTCTTAGTTTCTCAGTTAAAGTTTTGGTCATAATCTTCTCCTTTAAAAAAAGCGTAGGAAGAAAGGGTTTTTTGAGTTTCTTCTACGCTCGCTAGTATTAAGTTTAGTCCTCTGGTTTAGGTTTTGTCAACACTTAAATACAGTATTAAATGCGTGTCTGGGATATCTAGATGATGCATACTGCTTTTTTCATAATTTTTAATCCTTTCCGCATGTCAAGGATGTTGAGATTTTATATAGAAATAATTCAGGGAATATAGTTCGATAATCGTTTCGTTTACTACTCCAGATATGTTATTTAAAAGGTGGTATGTTTTCCGAAGAATAAACCGGACAATTTAAGATAATTATTTTTACTTTAACTTCTATTTTTGAAGTTTTCTAAAAAGACAGCGATTGATAACTCTCGTATGCAATTTGTATAATGGTTACGTATTCATAATAATTATTTTATTTACTTAAAAGGGTGAAAAATTATGAAAGTATTTGATAATATAGATGAAAGTCATTCATCAGTTTTTACTAAAGCATCAGATAAGGTTTGCAGAAATCAGCTGAAGTGATATTTAACAATTAAGCGGTTAACTTACTGAATATTTATGAAAAATAAAATTCTATTACTAAAGCAGTTATTTATAGTTTTTTTTATCACAATATGTTCATTTACAGTTGCGTCTGCAGCAATTGCTAAAGATTTTTCGAAAATCTACCTATTTTATGGGACAGGATGTTCTCATTGTGCACAGGTAGAAGATTTTTTTGAAGAACAGGATTTGTTAAACAGATATCCTGTAGAAAAAAGCGAAATATATTTTAATAGGGATAATGCAATTGTTTTTAGCAAGCTTCTCAGTGAACGGGGTGTTCCAATTGAAGCACAAGGCGTTCCTGCTGTTGTTATTGGCAATAAGGTATTAATAGGTGATAAGCCAATTATTGATAATTTTATCTCAGAAGCTGATAAATGGTTGCAGGAGACCAGTGGACAACTAGAAAACGGAAAAGAAGGTAAATCTCAAGACCATAAACTAGATTTAACTTTAATTACAGTTGTAGGTGCTAGTATTGCGGATGCAATAAACCCTTGTGCTTTTGCAGTTTTAATAATCCTAATGACTGCAATATTAGCTACAGGTGACGGCAAGAAAGCATTGAAAGCAGGTTTAGCGTTTGCGTCTTCAATATTTATTTCGTATTTCTTTATGGGTTTGGGACTATACAAAGCTTTGGAAATAGGTGGAATATCTGGATTGTTTTACACAATTGTAGGTTGGTTAGCTCTTATTCTGGGGCTTTTGAATCTAAAAGATTATTTTTGGTATGGTAAGGGTTTTTTGATGGAAGTACCAATGATGTGGAGACCCAAGCTTAAAAGTATAATTAAATCAGCAACAAGCCCTTTAGGTGCTTTTGGTGTCGGGTTTCTGGTGAGCTTAATTTTGCTGCCATGCACCAGCGGTCCTTATATTGTAATTCTGGGGATGCTGGCTGAGAGGACTCTTCAGACAAAAGCAATTCTTTATCTTATTTTGTATAACCTAATTTTTATTTTTCCTATGATATTAATTTCTTTAGCGGTATATAAAGGTCTTAATCCTGCTAAGGCCGAAGAGATCCGTCAAAAGCGTTTAAAAACTCTCCACCTTATTGCAGGTATACTGATGTTAGCCATGGGAGTAATTATCTTAAATGGGTGGGTATAATTAGTCAGGATTTTTATAATCAAGATGTTTTATTTAAGGTAAATATCTGTTAACATTTCTTTAATACCAAAGGCGTCTTGATGTTTTACTTATTAACATGATTAAATAAACACTGGTAAACTTATGAGTAATGGAGACATTGAAAAGACAGAAAGCCCTCTTTCAACAGAAGAATTAAACAAAAGCTTTGCGTTAGGGATTAAAGAATTCCTAGCAGGGCTTACTTCAGATGAAGCAGATCCAGTTATTGAGGCTGGATATGATCTTTCTGAAGACGAAGGGGCTTCTGAAATTAAGATTGGCAAGACTTTTTATAAACCAGCAATAGAGTCTGAAAGAGATGGAGAGGGTTATCAGTTGGGAATTTTCCGTCAAGGTGGTCCAGAATTAATTTATGTTTTTTTTATGGACGGGAGAGCTCAAAAAATCACTGTTGGATTTTCTGAACTACCTGGTTCTGCATCACCATCAACAGATGTGTCTAGCCAAATAGAACCTAATGAGTATAATAGGATAGGATATACTCTAGACTTAGCAAGTCAATACGAAGAAAGAAGTAGGCCTCTTGATATAAGCATTTTATGGAAGATAAAAAGAACTTATATTACTCAACAGAGCGAAATAGACATTTAACCTTAACTAGATTTTTCCCGGAGAGCTTATTTAAGCAGATCGCCATTATTTCCAAAGAGAGAATCTTTTTGTTATTTCAGTAACCCTGTCCCAATCATCAAATATGGCAATACCAAAATATTCCATATCTGCTTCTCTAATGTCTTTACTTTTTCCGGAATCTTCAAATGTACCGGTTAATTTTACCGCATTTGTAAAATCAACATACTTAATGCCTTTCTCTATTAGAGCCGTTCTCAACATTCTTAATTCGTTGGAGTTTCTTGCTCTAAGAATTATGAATGGCAATTCAGAAATATTGGCATGGCTGTTGCCATCTGCATCAGCATAATCAGTCAATCTAAGCTCTTCTTTGTTCTCAACACTTGCACCTAAGCCAACCGCCATATGAGCTAGCGCGCTCATAGCATCACCTATTTCTATTTTCCCGTTTAATATAGCAACTAATTTTTTTGGGTATTTATCTCTTTTTGTTGACCTAATTATCATCTGTTTTCATATAAGCGTTGGATTTCTTTTTTGGTCTTGAGTATTACTCTTTTTTCTTGCTCCTTTTTTATTATTACTCCGATTAAATACTATTTGCAAATTTTAAAGAGTGTACCGGCGGAATTATTTTTTAAAAAGCACAGGATCTATTTTTTAACACGACTTAGAAAATCATAAATATCTTCCTATTGTCATTTATTTTTAACTATTGTTAATTAGTGATCCGCGTAATACCTTAAACAGACTGCGGGAATTCTCCGACAAATTCTTGTCTATGCATAGTTTACCAGATTTAATTTGGTGGTTGTACCCCGAATTAGCCTCAAAAACAGATCCTCTACTTTAAAGTCTTAATTTTTATTTTGATACATCATCCTTCAACTGTTGTTTATTAACCGTTTCTTTTGCATAGTTATGCATATTAGAAATTAACAGCTCCTTCACCATAGGAACAATAGTTTTTCTCATCATAATACCCTCCTGATGGGAGATATTATTTTCAAATCTAACATTTAACGCTTGCTCAAGCAGTTTTTTAGAGGATTCATCAATTACTATAAAAGTGTTTTTTATTTTTTCTAAGTTAATAACAGAAAGAAAAATCAAATCTAAGTTTCTTTCTTCTTTTATCTCAGTGAGTATTTTTTGTATTTCATCTTTGTTTTTATTAATAAAATCATCAGTATTAACAATTTCTAATTGTGCAATGCCCAGCAGTTTAGAACGAAATTCAAAAGTTGCAAAATCATCAGAAAATACCTTTTTTAAAGGTTTTCCAAATACTGACTTTGCCACAAACATTTTATGAACATAGTCTTTAGGTAAATCAAATTGTCCTACTAACCAATTACACATTTTTTTATCTCTTTCTGTAGTTACATTAGCTTGGAAATTGACGGTATTTGAGATGATTGCTGAATAAAGTAGAGCCGCCGAAGAAGAAGTTATAATGATTTTCTTTGTAAAGAATTTTTCAGCAATCAAGGTTGCACAAGATCCAACCAATTCAATCTGTATTTTTGCATTAGGGAATTTATCTGCCTGGTTAACTTTTCTATGGTCAATTACTTCAATGACTTGCTTTAGGTCAATTAAATTTGAGATACCGCGTAAATCACTTGCATCCACAAGAATTAATTTATCTTCCTGGTTAAGAATGTTTTCTGCTTGAGCAGGTTTATCAATATTAAATGTTTTAAAGACAAATTCCGCTTCCCTGTGGGGTATACCAAAAAGTGCAGCAGTTGTATTCTTGCCTTGTTTTTTAAGTAGCTCTGCATATGCTATTGCAGAAGCAGTACCATCCAAGTCAGGATTGGAATAACCAGTAATGATAATACGCGATTGAGACATATTTCTTCTATAAAGTGACTGCCTGAAAGATTAATTTCATAAGCGCCACAATATCGTCTTTTGTTTGCGGTTCGTATCTTCCAAAGTTCTTAACAACAATATGAGCATCTGGATACATATTTATCGCTCTATCCTCTAAACGATACGCCACTTCTTCAGGCTTATCATTTACCAAATCAGGTGATCTTTCAAAAAGACGTTTTCTTCTAATATCTTCTGGTGCATAAATCGCTACAATTAAGGCTTTTTCCAGTAAACTTCCTGGTTCCACACTTTCTCGATTATTTATAACAGCGTTATTTGCAGAATATAGGGGAATTGTATCTGGTTCAACCGGAAGAAAACCATACTGTTCAGTTCTTGTTCCTTCCATCTTTCTAACCCAAGGCATTCCGATCTGCCCGCCTGCTACCATCTCCCTAAATTCATCTAAAGTACGGAATTCGTTTTCAATTAGATTGTCATTTTGTCTTTGAGGACGCGTAATTATCCTCTTCGGAATACGCAATTGCCCAAAAGTGTCAGGATCATCATTTACCGCCTCTCTTATAACAGCTACAAGCGTAGTTTTTCCAACAAATGATGAACCAACGATTATGACGGATTCGATATTCTCCAGCATAACAAGATTTCTTCTACGTAATCTTAAAGTGTTAAGATTTGCTTGCTGTATTAAGTCAATGAGTTTTTGACCAACTTGCTTACTAGTATCTTCGTTTTCAATCACTGACTGTCGATTAAGGATATACCGCATAAGGACTGCTACACTGCGGTCTTCGGATAAACTACCATCTAAAGCGAGCCTTAAGGCATTGGTTGGGCTGTACCATCCTACTTGGATATTTTCTCCTGGTTCAAGCTTTTGCTCACCTAACTCTTCTGTTGGTAAATTTACTCTAAAATAATACAGATCCCATTCCACCGTAGCACCTAATTTAGAAGTGTATAAGTGAGTTATATCTTCAGCATTAATACCTACTTCTTCTTGCGCTTCTTTTTGAGCAGCTTGCTTTGACTTTTCAAGCAGATTTACACCATTTTTTATTGCTTCGCTATATTCTTCTAAAGAATCAAATACCTTGCCTCCTGGTAATCTATAATCCCATCCTCCAATTTCATCCCTATACTCTCTGGTAAGAAGTATATTGTGGTTGGGAGAAGTTATTAATAACCTCGTTCCTGGGGACCTCCTTGCTTTTTCATAAACAATTTCCTCTGAACCAACCCTCATTTGTTGGGTAACAATTTCAATCATCCTTCCTTTGTAGGTAATAACCTCATCTCCAATTGGTACAGGAATAATACCTTCCTGTATAGGTCTTTCTGATTCTTGCCTTGACATGTGTGCATTATACATTGCATAGTGAGACCGAACCCGTTTCAAAAGTCCACTTAAGAGGAAATTAGCTTTAAGTTGACAAGCAATTAAAAGGCAGGATACCCTTTTCTTGAGTAGAGAAAAGAGGTGATTATCCTGCCTTTAACATATAGTACTGATGTTTTAAATGAAGATCAACTGGAATTTCTAGCCAAGCATCTTCCTTACCCCAAAGCTCAAACAGGCAGACCGGCTTACACAAATCAAGAGCTGCTTCCCGGTATTTTGAAGATACTTAGATCAGGCTCAAGATGGAGAGATTTAGACAGAAAAGATTTACCTTCAGGGATAACCCATTGGAGAAGATTAAGGTATTGGCAAGAAAAAAGTGGATTTGATGATTTATGGCAGTATCTACTAAAAATCTTGCTGAGGAAGAAGAAACTTAAACTTAAAGTAGCCTCAATTGATGGAACTCTAATACCCGGCTTTAACTTTAAAGAGTTAACCAGTTATTCAGGTAAACATCACAGGACAGGAACAAAAGTATCATTGGCTGTTGACTGTCTTGGCATTCCATTGTCAAAGATACTGGCTGTAGGTTCTGCTCATGACCGGCCGCTGGCTATACCCACCATTGAGAATATTCCAGCCGCATTGACTGCTGAAATCAGGAAGATGCTGGCTGACAAAGGTTATGATAATTCCCAT
>JAHIVD010000089.1 GCA_018816815.1 Patescibacteria group bacterium | reverse complement strand
GAAAAGGCAAGCAAGAATTAATAGTTTAGTGCGCACTATCTCTATAGTAAATCAAAAACTAAGGATCATGCCAGTACAAAGTTACGGTATACTTACAGGAGCGAAATAGTTTTTACTGTAGATGCCAATAGAGTGTCATTTTGCCATTAGGATGAAAAATAAAGACTCCATTACCGCCATCTCCCGTGCAATTCCTGCAAAAATAAGCCTGTCCTTCATCGGTTGCTTTCACAAAGATGTCTGATTTGTTATACATATCAAATGCAGGATGGGGATCTCCGTGATAATATACGTCACTGTAGCAGGTATGGCCGTATCCCTGTGATATATATAAATTAGATGTTGACATTGGCCACTGGAAAGATCCTGTTCCGGTTTGAATCTGGCCATTTGGATCTCCATTGCAGCCCGTATCCCAGTAAATAAGCTGTGATGACAGTAAACTAGCTGGATTTTCATAATTTGAGTCATATTTATATTGAGATAACGAACTTATGTTATAGACTCCGAAATGTAAGTGAGCACCAAACGAGTAACCTGTGTTTCCCATGCGACCAACAATTTCCCCTTTGCCTACATGTTTAGGTTCTGAGGATATCAATATGCTAGCTGCTCGTTGAATTTGGCTAATTTCTTTCTGAGCTTCAGCCAAACGAGCTTGATAAACAGCTTCGTCGTTTTTTGTAATCCTGAGTAATTCATCCTTTGTTTTTTTTTGCTCAGCCAGTTGATTTTTGTAATTTTCCAAGTCCTTATTTAATTTTTCGGCCTCAGTTTGTCTTGTTTGCTTATCTTGTTTTTGGTCGTTGTAGGCGAGTTTAGTTGCTTGCAGCTCATATAATTTTTGTTTGTCATATGCTTGTGCAGTTTGAATGTATTTTAATCTTCCGATAAGATCTGCAAATCCATGAGATGAAAAAAGGAGATCCATCGTGGATAAGGAATTGCTGTATTTATATGTTTGGACAATTCTTCGAAGGAGTATTTCTGATAAAGCATCTAAAGTGGTGCCGATTCTATCAATTCTAGTTGATAGATCAGAAATCTCTCTTTGCAATTTCTCTATTTTAAGATTAGTTTCCTCAATTTTCAATAATGTGACTTGAGTCTGTCCATCAATAATGGCGAGTTGAGATTTTAAAGTTTTTTCCTTTTTTTTGACATCCTGCAGTTGCGCCTCGCATTTTGAAGTTACATCTTTCAAACAATCGGAACGTATATTAGGATTATTAGGATCAAAGACAGGGCAAGCAGATGGATCACAAGCTACTTCTGCAAAGGTTCTAGTTATAAAATCGGTAGAATGTAACGTAAATAATGTTAGAAACAAAATTACTACAAATGTAAAGAATCTTCTCATTTTTCATATCTTCAGATAACGCCTGACAGCTGCAAACGATCCGATTGCTCCTACAAGGCATGCCACCACTAAACTTCCTCCGAGCAACGTTAACATAAACAACAGGTTAACAGGTAAAAGTTTAACATCTTCCAGATATCCTTGCAGGAAAGGCGTAAAATACCAAAGCAGACTGTAATTTATAATCCAGGCTAAAACCGCTCCGGTAACGCCATAAAACATTCCTTCGAGAATAAACGGTGTCCTAACGAAGCCCGGAGATGCTCCCAGTAGACGCATAATTTCTATCTCTGTTCTTTTAATTCTTATCTTAAAACTAATAATCATAATAATGACTAAAGTTGCAAAGACCATCAAGAATCCGACAGTTGCTCCTCCGGTATATCTGATGATCCGGGTAATCGAAGTTAAAGTCGCTACAACGTCTTCAGGTACTATTACCTCTGATATAACAGGTTCTCTTTTTAGAATATCAGCGATTGGAGCTAAATCCTGCGGATCTTTTGTTGAAACCTCTAAACTGGCAGGCAGGATGCTAGCAGTTACGAGTTCAAGCAAAGTTGGATCATTTTTATTTTTCTCACGGTAAATTTGCAGGGCATCTTCTTTGGAAACAAATTTTATATTTGTTACACGGATTTCTTGTTTTAGGGCGTTTTCTATTGCCGTAACGTCTTGGTTTGTTGTTCCTTCTTTGAAGAAAGCGATTACTTGAGGTTTGCTCTCGAAATAACGCAGGGCAGTTTGTGAGCCTGCTGCCAAGATTATAAAAGCTTGAAGTGCCAGAAATGTTAAAAGCATTACCATGGATGCTGCAATAGCCTGAAATGGTGTACGTCTTATATTCCTTCTTGTAAATTTAATTGCTCTTTTCATTCATACTTTCCTTCCTTGCTGTCTTTAACAATTTTGCCCTGCTTGAGCACAACAACCCTTTTTTTTAAAGTATTAACAATTTCCTGGTTATGGGTGGCCATCAAGATTACAGTGCCCCAGGAATTTATCTCATTTAAAAGTTGAATTACTCCCCATGCAGTTTTGAGATCTAAGTCACCTGTTGGTTCATCTGCCAAAACTATGTCCGGTTTTCCGACTATGGCCCGTGCAATGGCAGTTCTTTGTGCTTCACCACCTGAAAGTTGTTTAGGGAAAAGATTTCTTTTATCCCAAATTTCGACCAGTTTTAAAGTATGCTCCACAGCTTTTTGTATTTCTTTATCTGATTTACCTTGTACTTCTAAAGTTAAGGCTACTTGTTCGAAAACAGTTCTATCATCTAGTAATTTGAAATCCTGGAAAACTACTCCGACCTTTCTTCTGAATTTTGGGACATCACTATCTTTAATTTTAGTAATATCAACATTTCCTACCATTATTTTGCCGCTTGTAGGTAAATTCTCCCGCGTGAGGATTTTTAGTAATGTGGATTTGCCAGCTCCGCACGGTCCTACTATGAATACAAACTCTCCTTGTTTAATCTCCAGTGTAATATTATCCAGGGCTAGATTTGAGCCAAATTTCTTTGAGACAGATTTGAAATTAATCATAGTAATCAGTTATCAGACGTCAGCTGAAGACCGACGACTACTTTACTTCTTCAACCTTGCCGACATCCATTAACCAGCCTTCTTTAAGAGCCTTTTGGGTTTCGCCGAATATTTTAACTTTTTTGCCCTCAAATAGAGAAAGATCAACAACAGATGAAGTGAGAGCTACAGAAACCGCACCTTCTCTTATGAGCGAGTGCGTTCCTTCTGTATATTCTCCTTCTGTAGGAAGAAGTTTGACTTCAATTGTTCCTTCGGCAAAATCCTTGAAGGTTCTGGTATCTTGTTGGGCAGATTCTGGAGTTCTTGTTGAAAGAGCAGCTGATTTTAATCCATCACTACTTTTAGTTGATAAAATATATCCGGTGAGAGTGCCAAGTACTAATGCAACAACAACTACACCTAATATAAGACGTATAGGATTTTCTGTTTTGTAAAATGGTTTAGTGATATTTTCTTGAAATTTTGTCTTAAGATCCATATAAATATATCTTAACCATAAATTAAGTATTTGTCTACTCTTAGTTTTTTTGGATATTACTAACAAGTTATGGTACAAAATCCTGGCATTCGTTTCCCGTAAACCCTAACACAGATCTGTTTCTTTTTACTTTTTCTTTATTTGGATAGAATTTTCAATTCAGCCTCTATGAATTGGCCAAGATCGCCATTTAAGACAGCATCCGTATTAGAGGTTTCAACATTGGTTCTTAGGTCTTTAACCATATGGTAGGGGTGCAGGACATAAGAACGGATTTGGGTTCCCCAGGAGCCTAAAGTTTTTCCGCCTTTTAAGTTTTGTTCTATTTCTTTATCTCTGGTCTCCTGGAGCGCCCAAAGTTTTGCCAGTAGCAATTTTGTGGCATTTTCACGGTTTTGCAACTGAGAACGCTCTGTTTGGGCAGTAACTGTAACACCTGTTGGGATATGTTTCACCCGAACAGCAGTTGAGACTTTATTGACATTCTGTCCGCCTGCACCGCCTGAGCGGAAGGCTTCGAATTCAATATCAGCGTCATTAATTTCAACTTCTTCAGGTTTGATTACCGGTAGAACTTCAACTAAAGCAAAAGAAGTTTGACGCAACTTATCTGCATTAAAAGGAGATTGCCGAACCAGTCTGTGCGTGCCTGCTTCGCCTTTTAAGTATCCGAAAGCGAAAGACTCATGGATAATCATAGAAACAGTTTTAATACCTGCTTCCTCGCCGGGATTTTCATTTGTGATTTCATATTTCCAGTTCTTACTTTCAAAATACCGCTGGTACATCCTGGAAAGCATTGCTGCCCAATCCATTGCTTCAACCCCGCCGGCACCGGAATGAACAGATAAAATTGCTTCTGATTCGTCATGCGGATTGGATAAAAATAATTTTAGTTCGAGCCCATCCAGGATTTCTGTAATTTCTGCAATTTCCTTTTTTAAATCCTCTTTCATAGAAGTTTCTTCAGATATTTCTGAAGCATTATTAATTCTGGATTCAAGATTTTCCAGGGCAGCAAGCGTTTTCTGTTTGTCTGACAGCGAACGGCTGAGGGTTGATGATTCTTGTGGATTATCCCAAAATCCTTCTTTCATGGCTTGGGCTTCCAATTCTCTAATTTCTCTATGTAATTTATCCTGATCAATAGACCGGGAAATTTTTTCAAATCTATCTTTTAATTTTTGCAACTTTTCGTTTATTTCGTCCATGCAGCGATTATAACGTTCTCATTGCAAAAAGTGAACGATGTAATTGCAAGCAATTCTGTAATGTAATCATAAATGATTATAAATTTCATGTTAAAATCTGGATATGATTTTGCATATTGATACCTCAGGCCGTAAAATTATTAAAGTAAAGTTAATTGATAAGGGAAAAGCGATAAAAGAAATGTCAAAAGAGAATGAATTCGGATCACAGGTGCTTTTGCCATTAATTGAAAAACTTATGAAATCTCAAAAAATCAACTTTAAGGATCTGAAAGGAATTGAAGTGGAAAAAGGACCAGGATCTTTTACAGGGTTGCGGGTAGGAGTTTCTGTGGCCAATGCTTTAGGGTTTGCATTTGGGATCCCGGTAAACGGGAAAAAGCTGGAAACTGAACTTCAGTATTAATAGTTTATGAATATTAATAGATAGTTTATGATTTATTAATAATTTATGATTAATAACTTATGATCTAAAAATCTTAGTTTGTAAATCACTTTTGGTATACTTAAAATATATGGCTTGGAAAAATTGGTTTATTCCTCATAAAGACACTCATAAAAAAGCTCATTTTTTAAGCTGGGAAGGTTTAAGTATATGCATACTTCTTTTTATTCTTTTACAGGTAAGTTTTTCAATTATAAATTACATAAAACCAGGAGTTTTGGGGATTACTTCAGGTATTGATCAGAAAAAAATTATTGAATTGACTAATATTGAAAGGCAAAAAGAAGGTCTTCCGCCGGTTTTGGAAAATGATGCGTTAAATAAGGCAGCAGCGCTCAAAGCTCAAAATATGCTCCAGGAAAATTATTGGGCTCATTTTTCCCCTTCAGGAAAAACACCCTGGGATTTTATGCTGGGTAGCGGATATAAATTCACTTTTGCCGGAGAGAATTTAGCGAAAAATTTTTATCAACCTGATGATGTGGTGAAGGCATGGATAGCTTCGCCAACACATAGAGATAATTTGTTGAATCCAAAATATGAAGATATTGGTATTGCTGTTGTAGAGGGAGTGCTAAATGGGCAAAAAACTACTTTAGTAGTTCAAGAGTTTGGTACTACTCGAAAATTGCCAACAAATCCTTCAGTTAATGTTCAAGGTAAACAAATTGCTGTGCCTGAACAAGAGTTTAATAAACCTCAGCTTCTAGCTTCTATTTCCGTAACTAAACAAAGTAATAAAGTATTGATAGATCCTTACTCAGTATCCAGAGCAACAGGTTTTTCAATAATAATTTTAATCTTTACATTATTAATGCTTGATGTTTGGATTCTCAGGAAAAGAGGAGTTTTCAGGATCTCTTCTCATCATGTTGCTCACATGGCGCTTCTCTTGCTTGCAGCTACTAGTTTAGTTATGGGAGGTCCTGGAGTTGTTTTATGATACTAAGGATTTTGGGGACAGGAATATTAATATATCTTATTTGGGCAATATTGCACCACAGGCGTGATAAAAGTTTGACTTTACCTATTCTGCTAGAGTATCTTTTAACTGCAATCCTGAGTCTGATATTATTTACAGGAGTGATTTATTGATGAAAGCAATTATACCAACAGGCGGTCGTGGTACCAGAATGCGTCCATTAACTTTTTCCGCAAACAAGCATTTTATTCCAGTTGCAAACAAACCATTAGTTTTTTACCCGATTGAGAAAGTTGCAGAAACAGGTATTAAGGATGTAGCAATTACTTATAATCCTGGCGGTATGGATGAAGTAGAGACTGCTTTAGGAGACGGCAGCAGATGGGGGTTGAAATTCACATATATTTTGCAGGAGAAACCTTTAGGTCTTGCTAATATTGTAGAAGTTTGTGAAGATTTCCTTGCAGGCAGTTCTTTTTTATTCCATCTGGGAGACAATATTTTTGCAGATGGCATTAGGCAAGCATTTGATTATTTTGTAAAGAATAAACCAAACGGACTTGTTACAATGCTTCATCATCCTGAAAACAAAAGGATGGGAGTTCCTTATTTTGATAAAAACAAAAAATTATTAAAATATGTAGAAAAGCCGGAAAATCCACCGCATGATTTTGCAATTCCGGGTTTATATTTTGCAGATTCAAATTTCTTTAAATGTTTTAAAGGAAAGGATAGGATTAAACCTTCAGCTAGAGGGGAATTTGAGATCCCGTCTGCATTTCAATGGATGATTGATCATGGATTTAATGTGGAGGTTATTGAATACAGCGGCAAATGGTTGGATCCTGGTAAATTTGATGATTGGCTAAATGCAAATGAATATCTTTTAAGTCGTGATCTGCAGGCAAACATGGGAAGTGAGATTGACAGAACTTCTGAAATTAAAGGGAAGGTTTCAATAGGAGTGCATACCAAGATACGAAGTTCCAAACTCAACGGTCCTGTCGTAATAGGAGATAATGTCATAATAGAAAATTCGGAAATTGGTCCTTTTGCTTCAATAGGTAGTGATTGTGAAGTCTTAAATAGCAAAATAAAAAGGAGTGTTTTGATGGATGGGGTCAGAGTAAGCGGAGTTGCAAATCGTCCAATTGAAGATAGTTTAATAGGAACAGATAGCGAGATCACAGGGTTAAACAACCGGAGTGTAAAGACAAATCTTTTTATCGGAGAAAAATGTAAGATACAAATCTAATGAATAATTTACAATTAGAACCCCGATTGCCCGTTGAATATTTTACATTATGAAATTACTTATTACCGGTGGTGCCGGATTTATAGGATCAAATTTTATCCGTTATTGGTTAAAAAATCATCCAAAGGATCAGATTGTTAACCTTGACGCCCTGACTTATGCCGGTCACTTGGAAAGCCTTAAAGATGTTGAGGGAAACCCTAATTACAAATTTATAAAAGGGAATATAATAGATCCTAAAACTGTTGAATCTGCAATTTTAGGGGTAGATATAATTGTCCATTTTGCAGCAGAATCACATGTTGACCGTTCAATTATTGATCCTTTACAGTTTGTTAAAACTAATGTTTTAGGAACAGCAGTGTTGCTGAATGCTGCGCTTGAAGCAAAAGTTAAAAGATTTCACCATGTATCTTGTTACGATCAAAATACATTGGCTTTTACAAAACGCGGTTTAAAAAGCTTTAATGAAATTAAAATTGGAGATTTAGTATTGAGTATAAACCCAGTTAATAAAATTCTTGAATGGAAGCCGGTTGAAAAAGTGATCGTTCAGGATTACAAAGGCAGGATGATTAAGGTTAGAACTAAAACAACGGATTTTATGGTTACACCTAACCACCGTATGTTGTTTCAAGCTAAGAAAAGTAAAAAATTGATTTTTAAAGAAGCGGAAAATATGAAGACCGATGCTATTAATAAATTGCCAAAATATTATGACTGGAAAGGGACAATTCCAGATAAAATACGTAAATTTGAACCTCTTCAGGATTTTGCATACTTGTTGGGAATTTTTATCGGTGATGGTTTTTTATCATATCAGGAAAGAAGCAGACCAAGTTTAACAGGATTATCAAAATTGCAGTATTTACATTTAGCAAGAGATGATATGGGAAAATTTATTTCAATAGGTATGGTCGGCAATCAAGAAACAGCGACAATGAAATCATGGAGAATTTTCCTGGATATTCCTGTTAAGGATGAGTGTCGAAGCAAGTGCGAGCAATCACTTACGAATTTTGGTATTAATTGGCATGCGCATAAGGGAAAAGCCGGTGAACATATTTACTTTAGTTCCAGGAAGTGGTTTGAGATTTTTAAGCAATGCGGAAAAGGCGCTAAAAAAAAGCAGATACCCTTTTGGGCTTTGAATCTGCCTCAATATTTATTAAAAGAGCTATTTTTAGGTTTACTGGATTCAGACGGAAGCAGAAGGAGGGTTTTTTATACTTCTTCCAAAAAATTAGCTCACCAGTTTATGGAACTATGTGTCAAGTTAAATTTTAGCCCGACTTTATTAATCCGGCATACTGATTCCATGATTGGAAACAGAAAAATTCAAGGTTTTAGTTATGTTGTATCTTTTGGCAGGCAATGGCGGGATATCAGAAAAAACACAGTAAGAGATATCAGCTACAGAGGGAAAATTTGGTGTTTGAAAGTAAAGGACAATAAAAACTTTTTAACATTCAGAGAAGGCCGTACTATGTTTTGCGGGAATACAGATGAAGTTTATGGGGAGTTAGGGTTAAAAGATCCTTCGTTTACCGAAAATACGTCTTATACTCCGCGGACACCGTATTCTGCTTCTAAAGCAGGTTCTGATCATTTAGTCAGAGCCTATTTTGAAACTTATGGTTTGCCAATTACTATTACCAATTGTGCCAACAATTACGGTTTTTACCATGATCCGGAGAAATTAATCCCCAGATTTATTACCAATTTGTTGATGGGTCAAAAAGTACCCCTGATGGGTCAAGGGGAAAATATCCGTGAATGGTTGCATGTTGAGGATCATGCCGAAGCAATTGATTTTGTCCTGCAAAAAGGCAAAATTGGGGAAACTTATCTTATTCAGGGAGAGGAAAGAACTAATATGGAAATTACAAAAATGCTTTTGCAGACCTTAAACCTAGGTGAGTCAATGATTGAATTTGTGGATCATAGATTAGGCCATGATTTCCGTTATGCCATCAACGGAGAAAAATTAAAAGTCCTGGGATGGGTAAGAAAACATAGCCTTGCAGAAGATTTGCCTAAAGTAGTGCAGTGGTACAGGCAAAATGAATGGTGGTGGAAGCCGCTAAAACAGGGAAGGCCAAATGTTGATTCTAGTGCACAAAAATCTTTTAAGCGCTAGTAAAAAAACTGCGGATTTTCAATCCGTAGAAGTGGATTTATGGATAAAAAAAGCATTAAATTTATTGAAACTACCTCGATTCCGGGGCTTTTGCTGCTTAATAGGCCGGTCTTTTCCGATGAAAGAGGTTTTTTCAGGGAACTGTTTCATAAAGACGAATTGGAAAAAGTTTCCGGCATAAAATTTGAAGGCGTACAGATGAATCACTCTCATTCAAAGCCCGGAGTGATCAGAGGGATACATGCCGAACAATGGAATAAAATTATTTATCCTGTTTCAGGGGAGGTTTTTATTGTGATAGTTGATATCAGACCTGAA
Organism: Patescibacteria group bacterium; assembly: GCA_018816815.1. Lineage (GTDB taxonomy): Bacteria > Patescibacteriota > Microgenomatia > Daviesbacterales > UBA10151 > UBA10151. The sequence continues at coordinate 4,176 of JAHIVD010000089.1, read as the reverse complement.
TCTTTGACTTTTGGAAAGGTTGAGACTTTTAGTGTTAGTTCTGAAAACAGGAGAGGTTTTTTTATTCCTAAAGGTTTGGCGAATTCACTATGTGTTATCGGAGATAAACCTGTTGATTATATTTATCTGGTAGATGCTTATTGGGATGGTAGCGATACCAGGGCTATTGCCTGGGATGATCCTGATTTGAATATAGCTTGGCCAATTAAAAATCCTATTATTTCAGAAAGGGACAGTAATAATCCGAAGCTGCGTGATTTGTTTTCGGAGAAATTCAGGCAATGAAAAAGATTGCAGTATTTGGTGGCAGCGGACTGGTTGGATCAAAATTTATCCAGATACATTCCCGCGTTTTTGAAATCAAAGCTCCTTCTGCTACAGAGATAGATATATTAAATAAAGATCAACTTCTAAAATTTGCTCAGGATTTTGCACCGGATACGGTTATTAATTTTGCAGCATATACTCAAGTTGAAAATGCTGAAACCCAAAAAGGCGACGAAAGCGGAATTTGTTATCAAATAAATGCAATCGGAGCAAAAAATGTAGCAGATCTGTGCAAGGAAATGGAAAAGAGACTGATACATATTTCAACGGAATATGTTTTTGACGGAACAAAAGAAATAAGTCCTTATACTGAAGAAGATAAGCCAAATCCAATCAATTGGTATGGACAGACTAAATACGCAGGAGAGCAATTTGTTTCTGAGAGTGGCTGCAGCGCAATTATAGCTAGAATTTGTATGCCGTTTAGTCCTTTTTATGAACTCAAACAGGATGTTGCCAGATTTTTTCTTGGAAAGCTGCGCAGTGGCAGGAGAATAAAAGCGATTGAAGATCAAAGAGTTACGCCAACTCATGTAAATTATATTGTTAATGCTCTGAAGATGTTAGTTCAATCAGACACAAAAGGACTTTACCATATCAGCAGTACAAGCAGTGTGACTCCACTGGAATTTGCTAAAACCATTGCCGAGATTTTTCAGTTAAACTATTTTTTGATTTTTCCGGTCAGTCTTGATGAATACAACAAAAGCAAAACCGCTAAACTCCTAAAATATTCCTGGTTAAATCCTACGAAATTTGAGGAGCAGTTTGGGGAAGGTATATTGCGCAGCGTTGAAGAAGGGTTAGCGTTATTTAAAAAAGAGGTTGACGGCAGGGTTCAAAATTAGCTATAGTATCAAAGACAGTAGATATGCAGAAATGGATTGATAAAAAACCAGAGGTTAGGAAACTTAAAAAGTGGGAAGCTGCTTGGCTTGCAGCAACGATAGATGGAGATGGAAGTATAGGTCTATACAATTATGGAAAAGAAGGACGAAGGGTTTGTATACAAATGTCTAATACTAGTCAGGCTTTTGTACAAAGAATGAGAGAGGTTATTGGAGTGGGTTCAAGCGTAATGAGGGCAGGGATGGATAAAAGTCACAAAGGAAGAAAACAAATATATCTTTATTCTTTAAAAGGTTCAAATAGGTGTTACAAAATTTTAAAACAAATTATTCCTTTTCTTGTGATCAAAAAGCAAAAAGCATTAGATATTGTTAGAGAGCTTGAAGAGAAACCCTTTGGTAGGTGGGCAAACGCCACACCTGAGGCTAGAATTCTTGCTGGAAAGAAAGCTAAGGCAAGATGGGCAAACCCAGAATACAAAATGAGAATGATTCAAAAGATGCAAGAGTACTACAAGAATGAAGATAATCTAAAAAAACACAGAGAAAGGATGCATACATTATGGCAAACAAAAAGCGCGCTTTCATAACTGGCGCTTCGGGACAGGACGGTTCGTATCTAGCTGAGTTTTTACTGGATAAAGGTTATGAGGTGGCAGGTTTAGTCCGCAGAAATGCTGTTTTGGATTTAGGCAATATCCATGAATTTAAAAATGAAGTAAAAATCTACTATGGGGATTTACATTCTCCGGAATCTATTGCAATGGCGCTTTTAGATTTTAAGCCGGAAGAAATATATAACCTGGCATCTCTTTCTTCTCCTCTGGGATCTTTTAGCGATAAATTGGGGACCATTATGGTAACAGGGGTTGGAGCAATGCATGTGTTTGAGCGGGCTAAACAGATTGTGCCGAAAGCCAAAATCTATCAGGCATCAACATCTGAGATGTTTGGCGCACCAAAGCAGGTTCCTCAAAATGAGGATACACCCTTTAATCCGGCTAACCCATATGCGGCAGCTAAGGAATTTGCTCACAGAATGGCTGTTATTGCCAGAAACGATCAAACGCAGCCGCAGTTTATTTCCTGCGGTATTCTTTTCAATCACGAAAGCCCAAGGCGTGGTGTGAATTTTGTAACGAGAAAAATTTCAGTTGCTGTTGCATGTATAAAAAATAAAAGAAAAGAGGGTATACCTCTTAATGAAATAGGTGAACCTATCGTGCAAAATGGTAAATTAAAATTAGGTGATCTTAGTGCGAAAAGAGATTGGGGTTATGCGCCGGATTATGTGGCAATGATGTGGATGATGTTGCAGGCTGATAAACCAGATGACTTTGTAGTTGCAACAGGAGAAGTTCATACAGTTGAAGAATTTGCCAGAGAAGCCTTTGCTGTAGTAGGTTTAGATTTTAAAGATTTTGTTGAAACTGATCCCCGTTTTGTGCCGCCTGTACAAACAGGGCCGCTTTGTGGTGATGCTTCAAAAGCCAAAAGGGTATTAGGCTGGGAACCAAAGACAAAATTCAAGGATTTGGTAAAAATTATGGTGCATGCTGATCTTGCAAGATTCTCCTAAATTGTTTCTTGTAAAACCTTTCCTCTTTTCATACAATCGAACATATGAAAAAGATTATTAGTGTAGTTCTTCCCACTTATAATGAAAAAGCCACTATTGAAAAAACCGTTAAAAAAGTTTTGGAGCAAGAAAAAGAATTACCCGGATTTGAAATAAATATTATCATTGCAGATGATATCCGCTCTTTAGATGGAACTGAACAAATCGCAAAAAATTTAGTATTGCAGGATAAACGCATTCATTTTATTAAAGTAGAGCCTGGTTTGGGAGTGGGATTGATAGAAGGTCATAAATATGCACTAAATCATTTACGCCCCAGCATTTTGGCGCAACTTGATGCAGACGGACAGGTTGAACCGGATGTATTGGTAAGGCTTGTAGGTGCAATAGAAGATGGTTATTCGTTGGCAATCGGCTCTAGGTTTGTCAGCGGTGGAAAAAATCAGCTTTCTTTCATAAGAAGACTTTTTACCTACGGAGCATCAACATTTTTTAGAATTATGGTAGGTCCATGGGATATTAGAGAAGTTACAAACTCTGCAAGGGCATTAACTCCTGCCTTATTTAAAAAAATTTCTTTAAAAAAATTGCCCTGGAAAGAGCAGACCTTTATTGTTCAGCCGGCTTTCCTGCATGAGGCAATTGTAGCAGGGGCAAAATATAAAGAAGTGCCACTTGTATTTAAAAACCGCCTTGAAGGATATTCCAAAAATAAGGTTTTTAATTATTCCTATGATGTAATTTCCTATTGTCTGGATATAAAACTTCATAAATTGGGATTAAATATACCGCTTTTCCGTTTATCCCGGAGAGCTAAAACTTTAATTAAATTTAGTCTAGTCGGAGCAGTAGGGACAATTGTAGATTTTCTTTTTTATAAAATATTTATCAACTGCCTTGCCTTGACTCCTGCAGTTGCAAAGGGTTTTTCTGCAGAGATAGCTATTTTAAATAATTTTATTCTTAATAATTATTGGACATTCCGCTACAGAAAGACAAAGACCAATCTTTGGCAGAAACTTGGTATTTTTAATCTGGTTAGTTTGGGAGGACTTGCGATCGGAGTTTTAATTGTTAAATATTTGCATTTAACTTATGGAGATGGATTTATTTATATATTCGGTCGTCATATTGCTTATAACAACTTCTATTTTTTCGCAACCATCCCGCCGGTTATGATTTGGAATTTTACAATAAACCACCTTGTTACCTGGCGTCATCAAAAGGACTGATAATTAGTTATATAACTAATTAAATAAAATTAGATTGGGGATTGGAGCAGTATTTGCTAGAATAAAATTTTGAGAATAAAGATAAGCTGCCAGTAATATAATAGGTAGGATTATTTTAAATTCTTTGCTTGTTAAGATTTTTTCAAATGCAATTAACACAAATGGTACAACAGGTAGAACATATCGGCTG
>JAHIVD010000088.1 GCA_018816815.1 Patescibacteria group bacterium | reverse complement strand
TCAACATGACCCATGGTGCCGACATTAACGTGCGGTTTACTTCTATCAAATTTTTTCTGATCTGCCATATTCTAATTATTTTACCATCTATTACTATAGTTTGTCTAGAATCAAGATAGTAATTAAATACCAGCCCTTCTTGAAGCTGGTAATAACTAATTTATCTTATTCTTCTTTAAAATGCAATAGTCAAAATAAAAATCACGACCTAACCACTGTTTATTATCTAAGACAATCCTCCTTGCCAAAGGATAAGACATTTTAACAAAATTCTAGGCATCCATTAATGTGCTAATGCTGGTTTTAAAACCCTTCGTTGGCTAAGTTCCTACTCATCAATCTCTCACCAGCTTCATCAAGAGTTAATCCATGATATAAAATATCTCTAAGAGCTTCTAATATTGGAACATCAACCTTGTGTAATCTTGCTAATTCAACTGCAGAACGAACTGAATCAAATCCTTCTATGGTTACACCTGATTCTAATAAAGATGTGGGTTGCACTCCTTGTCCAATCTGATGTCCTGCCAAATAATTTCTTCCAGGCGGCTTACAGCTAAGCGATAGATCTCCGTATCCAGCAAAACCCGTAAAAGTCTTTTCATTCGCTCCTAAAGCTACTGCCAGCTTTATCATTTCATATAATCCTCTAGTTTGCATAGCAGCAGAAGCATTGGCACCCAACTTCATCCCCTCCACAATACCAACAGCCATAGCAACAGGATTTTTTAGAGCCCCTCCCAACTCTACGCCTACCATATCATCAGAGATATATGGTCTAAACCATGGAGCGTGAAGTTTTGTTTGCAAACACTTAGCAAAACTCTGATCTGTAGATGCTATAACAGTTACTGTATACTTCCGCTTAACTATTTCATGAGCATAATTTGGTCCTGACAAAACCGCTATACGATTACTTAAAGAAGGATCTTCATTAATTAAGATTTCTGATATTCTTTGATTTGTCTCTGAATCAAAACCTTTGATTACATGTAATATGTTAGCACCAGGTCTCATGATAGGAATGAATTGAGAAAAAAAACTTCTTAGATAACGAGCCCGAGTAGCTACTACAATTAACCCTGCTTCTGCAACCAAGGTATACAAATCAGTTGTAGCGGATATATTGTCCGGCAATTCAATGCCTGGAAACCTTACATCTATTCTAGTGTTTAAAAACTGTCTGCAAGATTCTTCTGATCTGTAACCAAAAACAACTTGATCGCTATTTTCTGCAAATACCGTACCTATAGCGATTCCCATTGATCCTGCAGTCAGGATAGCTATTTTCTCATCTTTTCGTTCTACCATTTTTTAGTGCTCCACGATCATTAATAAAATTATGAATACACACCCCAGGAAACGAAAGTCCAATCTCTATTTTAATAAACTTAAGATTTTTTGCATTGCAAACTTACAACTATTCTTCCTAACAGTGCCAATACAATACCTAGAATTCCACCTAAATACATCGCAATTATGCCTCCAAAAGCCCTCTCGCTTTCTATAAGTTTCTCTGTCATCGATCCTGAAGGTATATCCAAAAGAGGAGGATAGAGAAAATTTTCAAAAAACCATCTGGCAATTAACGCACAAATAATAATACTGATTACATAAGTAGTTATAATTTTGAATCGGTTCATTTTAGTGTTCCACCCGTCCTGTAAAGCCTGAGGATTCAATGATTTTCTGGGTAATATTTTGCGGAACTGTTTCATAATGATCTGCTTCCATGTAATAAGTTGCTCTGCCCTGAGACATAGAACGGATAGCTGTAGCATATCCATGCATTTCTTCCAAAGGAACCAACGCTACAACTACTCTGGCATTACCGCGGGTTTCAGAAGATAAGATTTGCGCTCTTTTAGAAGACAAATCACCAATAATCTCTCCTAAAAACTCCTCAGGGGTAGTAACTTCTACTTTCATGATTGGCTCCAAAAGTATCATCTCAGCTTTCTTGGCTGCTTCAGATAAACCCAAAGAAGCTGCAATTTTAAAAGCAATTTCTGAGGAGTCAACATCATGAAAAGATCCGTCATAAACAACTACTCTGATATCAGTTACAGGGAATCCTGCCAAAATACCAGTATCCTCTTTTTCAATAATTCCTTTTTCAATTGGGGAAATAAACTCTCTTGGGATAGTCCCACCGACAATTTCTGATACAAACTCCCTCCCGGTTCCCCGCGGCAGAGGTTCAATTCTAAGCAAACAATGACCATATTGACCGCGACCCCCGGTTTGTCTGATATACTTTCCTTCACCTGTTGCTGTCTGAGTAATAGTTTCTTTATACGCAACCTGCGGCTGACCAACATTTGCATCTAACTTAAATTCTCTTTTCATGCGATCAACCAATATTTCAAGCTGCAGTTCACCCATGCCTGCAATAATGGTTTGACCAGTTTCTTTATCAGACTTAACCCTAAAAGTCGGATCTTCTTCGGAAAGTCTTTGCAAAGCATGACCTAATTTTTCCTGATCTGATTTTGTTTTTGGTTCTATTGCCAAAGAAATAACCGGATCAGGAAAAGAAATAGACTCCAAAATAATTGGAGCACTCTCACCGCAAAGAGTATTACCTGTAACAGTATCTTTTAAACCTACTGCTGCTACAATTTCTCCGGCGTAAGCCTGTTCGATTTCCTCCCTGTCGTTAGCATACATAAGAAGCAGCCTACCCACTCTTTCTCTAGTTTGTTTGGTAGCATTATAGATATAAGAGCCGCTTTTCAAGGTTCCGGAATATACTCTGATATAAGTCAATTTTCCTACATGCGGATCAATTTGAATTTTAAATGCTAAAGCAGAGAGTGGCGCAGCAGAATCAGCTTTTCTTTCTTCTTCTTCCCCGGTTTTCTGGTTAATGCCGGCAATGGTGGCTATATCCTGAGGAGACGGCAAGTATTCAATAACTGCATCCAGCATTGGCTGAACACCTTTATTCCTAAGAGAAGAACCAGCCATCGTTGGCACAATTTTGCTTTCAATAACAGCTTTCCGCAAAGCTTTTTTTAATTCTTCTACTGTAATCTCTTTCCCCTCCAGATATTTCTCCATCAAAATATCATCAGTACCAGCAATTTCCTCAACTAACTTCTCTCGGGCTTTTTTTGTCTCCTCAACCATATCAACAGGTATTTCAGTTTCATTAAATTTAGTTCCAGTTTCATCATCTTCCCAAATTAGAGCTTTTTCAGTTAACAAATCTACTACTCCTTTAAAGTCGTTTTCTTTACCTATTGGTAAATTGTAAGCAACAGCATTTGCACCTAATCTGTCTCTGGCAGATTGAATAGTAGCCTGAAAATCCGCCCCCACTACATCCATCTTGTTGGAAAAAGCAATTAGAGGCACATTGTATTTATTAGCTTGTCTCCAAACAGTCTCTGTTTGAGACTGCACACCGGAGGAAGAATCCAAAACAATTATTGCACCATCTAAAACCCGCAAACTCCGTTCAACTTCAGCAGTGAAATCAACATGGCCCGGCGTATCAATAAGATTTATCCTGGTCTCGCAACCTTCAAAAAGACCTTTTTTAACAGTCCAAAAAGCCGTGATGGCTGCAGAAACAATAGTAATTCCACGCTCCCGTTCCTGCTCCATCCAGTCTGTAACAGTTGTACCCTCATCAATATTGCCGATTTTGTAAGTTCTACCTGTATAGAATAAAATCCGCTCGGTTGTTGTGGTTTTGCCGGCATCAATATGCGCAATAATGCCAATATTTCTGATTCTATCTAACGGAAAATCTCTTTTGGTCTTTGTTGCTGCCATAATTATTCATCCTTTTTTAGATCTTTAATAATTTCCTTGATTGCTTGAATTCTCACTCTAGCTGTTTCTGCATCCTCAATTGCCATTGAATAAGCTGCATTTTCCGATAGATCACCTTCTTGGGCAGCTGCTCCTTTTTTCTCCATAATCGCCTTTAGATCTTCTTCCAATTTAGCTAAATTTTCCTGCCACATTATTATTTTTTGTTTCTTCAATTTTTTATTCATATTATTTATTTTATTTCTTCTTTTAATCTTTCAATTCTTAATAATGAAGATCTTTTTATCCATTATTTTTTTTGTTCTATTAGTCACAATTTCTGTCAAAATCCATTGTAATAAACTCACGCTTGTTAAAAATTACGTAATATTTATAGTAACAAAGTATTTTTACCAACGGAAGTGACTGAATGCTCTATTCGCTGTAGCAGCTTTTTGGACATCATTTTTCTTTTTAACCGCTGCGCCAGTATTATTTGCAGCATCAATAAGTTCTGCTGCTAATTTTTTATCAAAAGAATGATACTGCTTATTTGATCTTGATCTTGCACCTGAAAGAACCCATCTTATTGCCAAAGCTTCTTTCCTGTCACCTCTAACTTCAACCGGCACCTGATACGAGGCTCCACCGACTCTACGGGGTCTAACTTCCATTTTTGGAGCAATATTAGAAATAGCTTTTTCAAAAACAGAAAGTGGCTCTTCTTTAACTTGCTCTTTTATTATCTCTAAAGCATCATAAACTAATTTTTCTGCAATAGTTTTTTTACCGCTGATCATTAATTTGTTGATAAACCGTGTTACAAGCCTTGATCCATAAATAGGATCTGGTGAAAGTATTTTCTTTTTAACCTTTCCGCTTCTCATGTTTTGATTCCTTTCTTTTTTTATGTTGGGGGAGCTGGTTCACTAGCTGACGAAGATGGTGGTGGAGGTGCGGCAGCTGTTCTTGGCGCTGATCCACTCGCTCCTTTTTTTGTACCGTATTTTGATCTACCTCGTTTTCTACCCACTACCCCTGCCAAATCAAACTTCCCTCTGACTAAATGATATTTCACTCCTGGCAAATCCTTTACCCTGCCGCCCCGGACTAATACAATTCCGTGCTCTGCTAATGAATGTCCTTCACCTTGAATATATGCCGTAATCTCTGTTCTATTGGAAAGCCTTACTCTAGCTACTTTTCTAAGAGCTGAGTTTGGTTTTTTCGGAGTCATAGTTTTAACCAAAGTAACAACTCCCCGTTTTTGCGGGCTAAAATCCTGAGTATATCTCCTATCTTTGGCATTAAAACCGCGTCTAAATGCTGTTGCTTTAATTTTTTTAACAATCTTTTTTCTACCTTTTCTAACTAATTGATTAATAGTTGGCATCTCTAGTTCTCTACCTTTGCTCTTTCTACACTTGTAGGAATAAGCCTACCGATTATAACATTTTCCTTCAAACCTATCAGCTTGTCTTCTTTGCCCGAAATGGCTGCATCTGAAAGTATTGAAGTAGTTTCCTGGAATGAAGCAGCGGACAAAAAGCTTTCTGTTTGCAAAGATGCTCTAGTTATTCCTAAAATCACAACTTCTGCTGTTGCTGGTTCACCGCCACCAGCTAAAACTCTCTTGTTTTCTTCTTCAAAACGGAGTCTATCAACAATTTCACCGGGCAAAAGATTGGTATCTCCTTGAGTTTCAACTCTGACTTTATCTGACATTTTCCGCACAATAACTTCAAAATGTTTTTCATTAATAGGTACCCCTTGAAATTCATAAACTAAACGAACCTGATCAGCAATATAGCGCTGTGCAGTCTGTAATCCTTGAATGCGCAAAATTTCTTTTACGTCTACATGACCTGAAGCAAGGGTTGTGCCGGCACTAATCAGTTGTTTTTCTTCCACCAAAAGCGTAGATGTTGCAGGAATTATATACTCTCTTTCTTCATGTGGTTTCCGGGTAGTTCTCACTCTAACTCTTATCCCCGCATCCTCTGATTCAATAATGGAAACTTTTCCGGCAATCTCAGAAATTGGCGCCACAACTTTTGGAATTCTAGCTTCAAACAACTCTTCAACTCTTGGCAAACCTTGAGTAATATCTAAACCGACAATTCCTCCAGTGTGGAAAGTACGCATTGTCAGTTGTGTTCCAGGTTCACCGATTGCCTGAGCTGCTACCACGCCAACAGGAGTACCAATTTTAACTAATTCCCTGGTGGTCAAATCAAAACCGTAACAAGCACTGCAAATTCCGACACGAGCTTCACAAGTCAGAGGAGACCGGGCCATCACTTTTACAACCCCTGCTTTCAATATTTTTGAAATTATATCTTCAGTCAGTACTGTGCCTTTTTTAACAATTATCTTCCTGGTTTTCGGTTTCAAAATATTTTCTGCAATTAACCTTCCAAGTAATTTCTCTCTTGCTATATTAAAGCTTTTTTTAGTCAGATCATATTCAAGTGCGTTGGATGTTTCACAATCTTCCATCCTGATAATGACATCATGAGCAACATCTACTAATCTTCTGGTAAGGTACCCTGCGTCTGCAGTTTTTAGTGCTTTATCTGCCACACCTTTTCTTGCTCCCCGGGCAGATGTGAAGTATTCAAACACTGATAAACCTTGTCTATAATTTGATTTGGTAGGCAATTCAACAATTTTACCAGTTGGATCGGTTGAAAGACCACGCATAGCGGACAATTGTTTTGCCTGATCTTTAGAACCTCTGGCTCCTGCATCAATCATCATTCTGATAGGATTTTTTAAACCCATATTCTCCCATGTAGCATTAGCTAATTCTTCTGTTGTTTTTATCCAAACCATTTGAGAAAGCTGTAGTTTTTCTTGCTGAGTAATTAAACCTTTAGCAGTGTTTGCTTCAATTGTTTCAATCTCCTTAATTGCTCTCTCCAAGTACTTATTCTTATCAGGAACAATCTTTGCATCAAATATTGATATTGAAGTACCTGCAATTGTCGCTCCCCAAAAACCAATATCTTTAATATTATCTATCAGTGTGGTTGTTTCTTCTTTGTCCAAAATCCCCATAGCTTTAAGGATGATGTCACGAATTGTCGATCCTTTAATAACATAATTTAGAAATCTCATTTGAGGAGGCAATACCTGATTAAATAAAATCCTACCAACCGATGTTTCAATAATTTCTTTTTTTACTTTTGAGTCAACAACCTTACTTGTTCTTATCTGAATCTTTTGCTGAACACTAATCTTTTCCAAGGCAAAAGCTCTGATAGCATCTTCAGGAAGTGCAAAAAATTGCAGATCATCCGAACCTTCAGTCTCATCAATAAAAGTCAAATAGTAGCACCCTAAAGCCATTTCCCGATTCGGAACCGTAATTGGCTGAGCATTAGCCGGGCCGAAAATATTCTGCTTAACCATCATCAACCTTATAGCTTCTTCTTGAGCTTTAGACGATAATGGTACGTGAACTGCCATTTGATCACCATCAAAATCAGCATTAAATCCTGCACAAATACAAGGATGGATGGCAATTGCACTATCATCTACCAATACCGGATAAAAAGCTTGTATACCTAATCTGTGCAAAGTCGGAGCTCTATTGATTAAAATCGGATGCCCAGTAATAATTTCTTCCAAAATATCCCAAACCTTGTTAGACCTTGATTCCAAAACATTTTTTGCACCTTTAACATTAGCTGCTAAACCACTAGCTATTATCTCACGCAAAACAAAAGGTTTAAACATCTCCAAAGCCATTTCTTTTGGCAAACCAACTTGATCTAATTTAAGTTTTGGCCCAACAACAATAACTGATCTTCCCGAATAATCAACTCTTTTACCAAGCAGGTTTTGCCTAAATCTTCCCTGTTTGCCTCGCAACATATCTGAAAGCGAACGAAGCACGCGCTTGGAGGAAGAAAGACGACGGCCGCCTCGTCTTGAAGTACGGGATGTTGCGTCAATCAAACTGTCCACAGCTTCCTGAAGCATTCTTTTTTCATTCCGCAAAATTATCTCTGGAGCACCAAGATTAATCAACCTATTTAATCGATTATTTCTATTTATAACTCTTCTATAAAGATCATTTAAGTCAGATGTTGCAAATCTTCCTCCAGGAAGCTGTACCATAGGACGAAGATCAGGAGGTAAAATCGGTAATACGCGCAAAATCAACCATTCAGGAGAAATACCCGATAGTCGCATACCTTCAATGATACGAAGTCTTTTGGTAGCCTTGATATGTTTTTGTCCCGTAGATTTTCTAACTTCTTCGCGGAGATATGAGGAAGTTTTATCCAAATCCAGTTTTTTCAAAACTTCCAAAAATGCTTCTGCTCCCATTCCGACCTCAAGAAAATCCGAAACCCCATACTCGGAAAGTTTAAGATATTCTTCCTCTGATAATAGTTTCAAAGGAGTAACGCTTTTCACCAAAGAAGATACTGCCTTAAAAATTCCTTCCAATTGACCAATTTCTGATACTAAATTATCTCTTAATTTTTGAATCTCTGCACGGCTTTTTAGTTTTAGCTCCTCTGCTTCCAGCTCAAATTTTTCTTTTTCTAATCTTTTCTTTAAATCAACAATAGCTTTTTTCAAAGCAGCTTCAGCATCTTTAATATTATTTTCCAATTTTTCTTTGGACTCGGCAATTTTTTCCAGTAAATCTTTATCTAGTTTCTCCAATGCCGCTGCTTTACCAGCAGAATCAATATCAATCACTAAATAAGAAGCAAAATATATAACTGCTTCCAAATTTTTAGGTGAAATATCCAAAATTAGTGATAGTTTTGAAGGTGCGCCCTTAACAAACCAGGAATGAGCAACAGGTGAAGCAAGAGTGATATGACCCATTCTTTCCCTCCTTACTTTGCTTTGTGTAACCTCAACTCCACATTTATCACAAATTACACCTCTGAATCTGATTCTCTTGTATTTACCGCAGTAACATTCATAATCCTTAGTTGGACCAAATATGCTTTCTGAAAATAAACCGTCTTTCTCTGCTTTCAAAGTCCGATAATTGATAGTCTCAGGCTTTTTAACCTCACCAAAAGACCAGCTGCGGATTTGTTCAGGAGAAGCAACTGTTAATTTTAAACTTTCAAAATCTAAAAGATCGTTCATATATTTACTTTACTTCCTTCTGTTTTTCTTCAACTTCAGAAACTGTATCCACAACTTCAAAAGGGCTTTTCTTTGCTGTAAGTTCTTCTTGACTGGCAATTGACTGCACTTCTAGCGCTTCCTTAAGCTGCGCTACCTCCTCCACTATTTCTGGTTTTTCTTCAACCTCTTCAGCCTGGATTATTTTTGCTCCAAGAGTTTCAAAAGACAAACCTAAAGCTTGAAGCTCTTTTACCAATACCTTGAAAGATTCAGGAATTAAAGCTTGTGGTATATCAATCCCTTTTACAATTGCTTCAAAAGCCTTTGCCCTTCCTACAACATCATCAGACTTGATAGTCAACATTTCCTGCAGAATATTAGCTGCTCCGTATGCTTCCAAAGCCCAAACTTCCATCTCCCCTAGTCTCTGACCTCCCATTTGAGCCTTTCCGCCCAAAGGTTGTTGCGTAACTAAGGAGTAAGGGCCTGTGGAACGGGCATGGATCTTTTCTTCAACCATATGAATCAGTTTAATGATATAATTTCTGCCTACCACAATTTTGTTATCAAAAGGCTTACCTGTCTTACCGTTAAAAAGCTGTATTTTGCCATCAGTTGGATACCCGGCCTTGTGCAGTGCTTCTATTAATTTTTCTTCAGGAATTTTTTCAAAAACAGGTGCGGCTATTTTGTGACCTAATTTTTGCGCTGCAAAACCCCAATGAGTTTCCAGCAACTGCCCAAGATTCATACGGGACAAAACTGACAAAGGGGAAATAATAATATCTATAGGTGTGCCATCTGCCATGTAAGGCATATCAGCAGCAGGAAGAATTTTCGAAATTACTCCTTTGTTCCCGTGACGGCCTGCCAATTTGTCCCCGGCAGTTATTTTCCGCAGTTGGGCAACTTTAACTTTAATTCTCATCAAAGTTCCTGTGTCTAACTCATCTCCTCCATCTCTGGATAAAATTTGCACCCCAACAACAGTACCTCGTTCTCCATGCGGAATTCGCAGACTAGTATCCCTAACTTCTTTTACTTTTTCTCCAAAAATAGCCCGTAATAATCTTTCTTCAGCAGTAAGTTCAGTCTCACCCTTGGGTTGAACTTTACCTACTATAATATCATTCGGTCCTACTTCTGCACCAATCCTGACAATCCCTTTTTCGTCCAAGTTTACTAATGTTTCCTCTGATACGTTTGGAATATCGTTTGTCAACTCTTCTGGTCCTAACTTTGTCTCAACAACATCAACTTCATATTCTTCAATATGAATTGAAGTTAATGTATCATCTTTTACCAATCGATCCGAAAGAATAATAGCATCTTCATAACCCAAACCTTCAAAACTCATGTAGGCAATAAGCAAATTCTGACCCAGCGCAAGTTCACCATTCTCACACGCTATTCCGTCAATTAAAAGATCATCCTTTGCAACCTTATCCCCAACATTAACAACAGGCCGCTGAGAGTAACAAGTTCCTTGGGGCGAGTGTATAAATTTTTTGATTTCGAAACTGATTTCATCTTGTTTGGTTTTTAATATAAGTTTTTTACCATCTACATATTTTATAACGCCGCTCTGCGGAGCTCTAGCAACTCTACCCATATTGTCAGCAACAATCCTCTCCATACCTGTTCCAACAATAGGTGCTGATGGACAAAGCAATGGAACAGCTTGGCACTGCATTTGAGTTCCCATCAAAGCTCTATTAGCATCATCATTTGCTAAAAAAGGGATTAATGCTGCGCTTGTTCCAAAAATCTGTTGCGGAGAAATATCAATAAGTGAAATGTCTTTAGTAAGTCCTTCGTAAAAACTTCCTTGAAAACGAGTTGGTACCCGTTCGTCTAAAATATATCCTTTTTCATCTAAATTTACCGTTGCCTCAGTAATATGATAATTCTCTTCATCATCCGCGGCAAAATAAATAATCTCATCCGTTACCCTTGGTTTACCTTTTTGCATAACTACCTTTCTATAAGGAGTTTCTAAAAATCCGTATTCATTGATACGAGCATATAATGCCAAATATGTAACCAAACCAATGTTTTGACCTTCAGGAGACCTAATAGGATCAATCCTGCCGTATTGAGAATGATTAATATCACGCACAGAAAAAGAAGCTCTATCTCTTGTAATACCGCCTGACCCCATAACAGAAAGTCTTCTTAAATGATCCAGCTCTGATAAAGGATTCACTTGATCCAAAATAGATGAAAGTTGTGAAGAGCGAAAAAATTCATTAACTGCAGCAATTACTGGTTTGGCATTAATTAAACTACCGGGTGAAACCTCTTGATCAACAGCAGTCAAACTCATTCTCTCTTTTACGATCCGCTCAAGTCTAAGCGCTCCAATTCTAAAAGCATTTTGCTGAACTAACTCTCCAGAACGCCTGACACGCCTGTTAGCAAGATGATCAATATCGTCTAATTTACCTTCTCCATGATTTAGTTTTATTAAATATTTTAAAGTTGCAATTATATCTTCCTTTGCTAAAATCCAATTCTCAGATATATTTGGTAAATTTAAATTTAACCTTTTGTTTATTTTGTACCTACCAACTTTAGTTAAATTGTAACGCCTGGTATTAAAAAACATTCCATCCAGTAACGCTTTTGCATTATCCAAAACAACCGGGTCACCTGGGCGCATTTTTCTGAAAATCTCAAGCAAAGCCTCTTCAGCATTGGTAGTTGGATCTTTTGCAAGTGTTGTATCAATAAATTTATCTTCCCCAGTGTCAACATCAGCAAACTGCGCAATAATTGATTCATTATCAGAAAACCCTAACGCACGAAGCAAAGTGGTGGCAACAAATTTTCTTCTTCTGTCTATTTTTGCAGTCAAAACTCCACCTCTTGTTATTGAAAATTCAAGCCATGAACCACGATAAGGACGTATTTCTGCTGAAAATAATCTTTTTCCTGTAATTGGATCATCAGATGCTTGAAAAAATACTCCCGGCGAACGAACTAATTGGTTAATAATAACTCTCTCAACTCCATTAACGATAAAAGTACCTTTCTCTGTTATTTGAGGAATATCTCCCAGAAAAACTTCTTGTTTGTATCTTTGCCCTGTTTGCTTGTTAATTAAAATGGCCTCTATTTTAAGAGGCGCGTCATAGGTTACACCTTTTCTGGAAGCTTCTTCGGAAGAATGCTTAGATTTACCAAAATAAAAAGACCCCAATTCCAGAGTCCAATTTTTTCCTGTAAAATCTTCAATAGGAGAAATACCATCAAGAACCTCTCGAATTCCTGTTTGCAAAAACCAGCAATATGAATCTAACTGAAGTTGTATTAAATTAAGTTCAGGCACTATAAAAGTTGTTTTGCTAAAATATTTACGCTCGTAAGTTTTAGTTTTAGATAAGTTTAATGACATTAGTAGATGGCCTATATGACAGAATCAACAAAAACAAAGCATACGTATCCGTACGCCTTCATTTTTCTATTGAATTGAATTTAACACAAGTAAACAAATCCGTCAAGAGGTAAATTTATATATGTCTTAGATTACTTTAGAAACGTCATCCCTTTGTCAGATTAAAATGTCATCTATGCAGAAATGCTAATGAGAAGCTATTATCTGTATTATGTACGGATAGCTTATACAGGACTTACTGAAGCAGAACAGGAAAAAGTTAC
>JAHIVD010000087.1 GCA_018816815.1 Patescibacteria group bacterium | reverse complement strand
TCTTCAATTAAGACTTCCTGTGTGTTATCCCGGCTTGCACCCTGACCTTGTTGTTTTCCCTGAGCCAAAACAATAGTTGGCAAAACGAACAAAGAAATAACAATTAATGAGAACGATAATATTTTCTTCATATTCTTTTTCTTTTCACCTCCATTCTTTTAATTTCCATTTACTATATTTTAACTCAAGTTAGGGTTCTTTATAAAGGGTAACTACTCATAGCTCCACTAATTTAGCGCACTTAGAGCTAACAATTATAGAACCAAAGGATGAATTTGAACCAATTTTTTTATAATCTTAGTTTTCTACAGTTCCTCTATAATTCTCTGTATACTCTCCAAGGGTCACCAAGCCACAGCTTTTATATATAAATGTGGATAAAGTTAGGACTTTTATGACAAAAGCTGTAATATGTTAGATATGAAATGTAAAAATTTCTTTTTACTGAGTTGGAGAAAATTGTGGGTAATCGTTGTTATAGGTTTCACCTCGATAATTTTACATAATCTAATCAGCGGACTAATGGGAATAGAAGAGGTTTTCTTCTTTGCTATAGTTATTTTTATAATTCCTGCTTATATCTTAATTGCTGTTTTATTCACTGTGATAAATTTTGTCAAAAAAAGAAACACAATATAACAAAGTAATGTAGAGCTTGTTAAGCTTTAAATTGCTTAACAGCCGAAAAAGTAATGCTCGCTGTGTAGTCTTTAAGAAAACCCGGAACTTCTTTATGAATCGTAATGCCAGCAAAGCCAACTTTTTCCAACAATTTTATATAGTCTTGTTTAAGAATGGCTCCAGCCACGCAACCGCTTAACAGTTCATCATCATTTTTAACCTCTTCCGGTAAGGGCTTAGTCAAAACCACATCAGAAACCATTAACCTGCCTCCGGGTTTTAATACTCTGTAGGTTTCCCTAAAGACTTTCTCTTTGTTTGGCGCCAGGTTTATCACGCAGTTGGAAATAACCACATCAACCTCTTTATCTTCTAGGGGCAAATCCTCAATGTCTCCTTTTCTAAACTCGACATTGCCAAAACCGCCCTTTTTAGCGTTTTCCCTGGCCTTTTTCAGCATTTCATCGGTCATATCAACGCCGATAACCCTGCCTTTTTTGCCTACCTTGTGTACTGCCAAGAAAGCATCAAAACCAGCGCCGGAACCTAAATCTAAAACTGCTTCACCTGGTTTTAGAGAAGCGATAGCTACTGGGTTGCCACAACCTAAACCAAGATTAGAACCATCTGGAACCTGGTTCATCTCATTCTCTGAATATCCCATCTCATTGGACTGCCTTTGAGCTTTTTTATTTGAACAGCAACAATCACTGGAAGACTTAGCAATATCTGTATAAGATTTTTCAATAATCTTTTTTATCTGTTTTGCATCCTTCATAAATATTATTTAAACTCAACTAGATATATTAAGTGCCAACTGATTATAAAGGGTAACTACTCATAGCTCCACTAATTTAGCATATTAGGAGTATACAACCCTGAACTCTTTGTAGTTCGGGACTCCGCACCTGCTCCAAGGGTTATTTAAATTTTAATTCCCTCTCCACCCTTTCGGCTAAAAAGATTTTAATCAGAGATTGATAAGGAACATCACGGGAATTGGCAATCTCTTTAATCCTCATAAGAAGATAAGCAGGCAACCTTAAAGAAATAGACTCTGTTGAGGGCTTTAACTTGGACAAATCCAGTTTAACCTCTTCAAACTGGTCGATATAATCAGTAAAATCATGAGTTGCCCAAAACTCCCGCTCCTCATCCTCATTTTTAAATCTTGGCATTTGTTTAACCAGCTTTTTCTTTATCATACAACCTCCTTTCTTTTTTGCTTTGATTTCTTGCTGAAATTACTCTTAGAGTATTTCCTTTTCTTATTGTAAAAACAATATATAACTCTCTACTGTTGTTTGTTGTCCCTAGCGCTGCATACCTGTTTTCTTTTTGTGAATGTGTTATGTCTTTTCGTATGCTTAACGGTTTATTTAAAAACACCTCTTCAGCTTCTTTATAATGAACTTTATGTTTTCTCCAGTTTTTCTCTAAATTAGCCTGATCCCAATTAAAAGATATGGGAACAGGTAATTTTGCCATAAATAAAGTATATTACAATAATATACAAATGTCAAGGCTTTTTCAGATTTTAGGCTTGTAGCTCAAATCAGAGA
>JAHIVD010000086.1 GCA_018816815.1 Patescibacteria group bacterium | reverse complement strand
TCGGCATCACCCGGGCAAAAGAAAAACTTTTTCTAACTTATGCCGTACAAAGACTGTACTTTGGCACACGAAGCAACAATCTAGTCTCCAGATTCTTAACAGATATTCCGGAAAACCTAATCAGCAGCAATACAAACTATAGAGACAGGGATCAATCCAATACAGTAAGTGAGGCAATAAGTTCGTTTGACGAAGATGAGGACGAGTGGCTTAACGCTTAACCGCAAACACCTCCGAGGTGAAAAAATGCGATTACACCCCGAAGGTGAAATTTTATGGAAAGATATTTAGGAATCTTAATAATAATAGCGCTCACAATTTTTACCAAAACTTTCTGGCAACCTCCTGCTGTTTTAGGACAATCTAGCGCACCTTCAATCAACAGCTTGCCGGTTAATCAACCTGTTCGTACCGAATCTTCTTTTACGGAAAAGTTGCAGGAAGAAACCGAACTTCTCCCCAGGAAAACAGTTTATCAGGATGATCCGGAAACCGAAGCAGGGGAAGAAAAAGTGCTGGAAGAAGGAGAGGATGGCAAAAAAATCAAGATATATAAAATCACATATTACAAGACCGATAAAGACACCTCGGGTGACAAAGCTAACACACCGGGGGAGTCAAAGCCCACCCCTGGTGTGAGGGAAAACGAGGAATATTCCAGGGAACTTATTTCCGTTGAAACAACGCCGGCAAAAGATAAGAAAATCCTGCGGGGGACAAAAATTGTCTGGAGAACTTTACAAACCCCTGATAGAGAAATTAAATACTGGAAGAAACTTCATGTTTGGGCTACAAGTTACACTCCTTATTGTGATACTTGTAGCGGCACCGGCCGGACATCTTTAGGGTTAAAAGCAGGCAAAGGAATTGTCGCGGTTGATCCAAAAGTTATTAAACTCGGATCTAAAATCTATATTCCAGAATATGGCATGGCTATTGCCGGGGATACGGGAGGAAGAATTATAGGAGATATTATTGATCTCGGTTTTGATGAAGGCACAGCAAACGGCTGGAGAGCAAGGTTTGTAGATATTTATCTTCTAGACTAACTTTGCTCGTAAGTACTGAGCGCTTCGATAAACTCAGTGTAAACTTGCCGAAGTGATGGACTGCCCGCTTTATTGATATCTACCTCCTGGAACCCATTTCAAAACCTTTCTTTTACGTCATCCTGAACTCGTTTCAGGATCTATATGGATTCCTGACCCCTTCGGCCTCGCTCAGGGCGGGCAAACCCGGAATGATAAATGGAATTAGTCCAAAAATTTAAAAGTAGAGAGGATTTGGTAGATAAATTCAAGATTGACCGGTTTTTGTTTTTGTGTATTGAAAAAGGAAAGATTTGTAGATATAAGAATCATCTGACTACCCTGCGGTACCATAACATAAGTATAATTTTCACTCATTCCAATTAAAACCCTTGTATTTCCTACACCGACTTCTTCATAATAGAGCGGTGTCTCGCTGGCATGTGCACTACTCGCTGTTAACCATTGGCGGCGAGATTCTCCATTATAATCAGAATAATTATTAATCTGAAGACTGCCCCCACAGGTTTTCAAAGTTGGTTGAGGTATACAGACAAGTTTTAATGAATCAGTAATTGTAAATTGGAGATTAGTTTCATCTTTATCTTCAATTTTATAGAGTTTTGGATCGTATTGAATAGAATATCCGCCGGAAACATTATCATATTTTTGCCAGCCGGGGATTTGGGTATATTGAATAATTTTTAGATTTGATTGAGGAACCTCACTAATAGTTGGGACTGCAGAAGGGGTAATTTTCACAGAAGGGGTTGTGGGTAAAACTTTAGAAATACTTGATCTGTTCAAATAGAAAACTCCAGCCACAGCCAGAATTAAAACTACAACTACTGCAGGAACTGCCGGTGCAGCAAAACCTTTTTGTATTTTTCCCATAACATTATTATACCTTAATTTATCTATATATTTATCTAATCCTGTGGGCTGCGGAAGCAGGAATTTCTGGCCAAATTTCTTTTTGAACTTTTTTGGGAATTACCTTGCCTAAATCTTTTAGGAATTTACTGGCTTTAAAAATATCAATCATCACAGGTTCTCTATCTTCTGCCACACTGACAATGTTTCCCTCATAAGTCTCATAAGAATCATCTATTTTCTTGCTGGAAAGAACTATCATTAAAATATCTTCATCTTTATCATAGTGTACTTTCATATTTACCTCTCCTTCTTAAATGGAATGTGATTACCTTAATTATATCATCTTTTCTATCCAGAACTATCCTCAAAATATGCTTTTCATCCATTAAACCAATAGCTGTCTCCTGATCATAACGGGTAATACCTTTCCATTCTGGTTTTTTGATTATCTGTCTGATTTTGGTTTTTGTGACTTTCCAACCTTCTTTTTCCTGTTCCACAAACTTTTCCAGGGCATGTTTTGTATAAACAATCTTCACAGATTTATCTTATCACGGAAGTCTTAAGTGAAGTCAAAGCGCTGAAAGACAAAATTTGTAAAATGATTATTGGAATATACAGATAGGAATACATACCTGTGTACATATTGTTCCAGGAGGAGCATGGCGGCAGGGAGAAGAACAAGTAATATATTGGCCACCAATATCATTACATATTTTTCTATCCTCTGAAGAATTATATTTCCCTCCCACTATCACGCATTCTTTATATTTAGTTTTTGGGTCATTAATAATATTTTTACAAGATGTTTTCCAGTTAACAGTTGCATCCGGAGTGGGAAGTGTAGTTATGGCTTCAGTGGGCGGACGATAAAACTGTTGTCCTGCTAGTTCGTACCCAACAAGGAATAAAACCGTGCCTAAAATTAAACCTAAAGCAGATAAGACAAAAAATTTTATCTTCAATTTATTGGGCGAAGAAGAAATAAAACATGCAAGTAAATATAAAGGGGTCAGCAACAAAAAAGCTTCGTATCTGATTATTTTATACCATGGATAAGAAATACAAATGTCCAGATATGGAGGCCCTGAAGTAGGCATACACCCACCATTAACCAAAGCCGAAAAATTAAAAACCATCACACTAATAGCCTGGACTAAAATCGTCAAAATAATAGCTGAAATAATAGTAATTACAATCTTTATTGAATTGGGTTTAAGAAATTCTCTGTAGTTCATAATTCTTTATTGTCACATAATACCGGACAGTCTTTCGATCTGAGAGACCTCAGAATCCGAAGATTTGCTGCGAGGTAGTTCGTTTTTTATTCCTCTATTGAACTGCCAGAACAGTAAAACCTTTTTTCATTTTTTCCATAACATTAATATAGCATACTTTATCAAATGCAAGTATACACAAGTTTCGCACTTCCACAACGATCACATCGTTGGGTATACCCACGTCCAATAGTAGCCCAAAGGGATTCCTCCGAGGTGGAAAGCTGTTTGCAGTCCCCCCACCTCCGAGGAATCTCCTTCGACTTCGCTCAGGATTTTAAAAAGCCCACCTCGGAGGTGTTTTATCCTGTGTGCAAAACTCGTGGTATAATAAGTTCATGAAAAACATTCATGCTGTTACCTGGAAAGAAAATAAATGGTATGTGGCCAAAGCTTTGGAGGTAGAGGTAGCCAGCCAGGGCTTAACTGAAAAAAAAGCTTTGGTTAATCTAAAAGAAGCTCTAGAGTTATATCTGGAGGACCAAACTAAGGTTGAGTTAACTCCCATTCATAAACCCAAACTTCAAGATTTACCCATTCAAATTAATGCCTAGGCTATACTCTGCTAAAATTATTTTGTCAGCCTTGCAAAGAGCAGGCTTTAT
>JAHIVD010000085.1 GCA_018816815.1 Patescibacteria group bacterium | reverse complement strand
GCAGGAAAAGTTCTTACCCATAAAGTCACCAATACCAAGACAGGAGAAACAGCCTTTGTTGAAACAACCATTGAAGACCCGCTTTTAAAAGAGAAGGTTGACCTGCTTAAATCCCTGGGACACTAAATGATACAAGTCAGGTGGAAACAGAAACTGCACCCCAACCGCGGGCACTTATCGAAATGGTTGGGAGCTTGAAAATGAATTATTCTCTGGGGCCTGAAAATATGGATATGGGCCGGTTTTGGGATGATATAGCTGATATAGACACGCTTTGGCAAAATAATGCCTTAACGCGTCTTTTTAAATACCTGGGCCAGCAACCTCATATTGCCACTGATCTGATTTCCAGGCTCGAAAATGCGTATACTCAACGTGATCCAGAGCTAACCGGACATTATTTAGACATGGCCTATGTTTTGGGACTGGAGAAAAACCATGGCATTAAACCTCTTTTAAACTTTTTGGAGACAGAATTAAACCCGCCTTCAAGACTGGAAAGAGTTTTGGCAACAGGTCTTACCTACGTAGTCACAGGAGCAACCTGTGTCGCCTTAGCCTATCCGGGCTTAATGGTTATCATTGAAAACTGCAATCAATGTCTACCTCCAACTTTCCCTACTCCAATTGTCCGCGCAGCGGGACAAGATATGCAACCCCAGGCGTTGCCCACAACCACTCCCCGACCCGCTGAAACCCCTACCTCTACACCTACCCCGGAAATAAGAGTTGAGCCAAGAGACCTTTTTCAAAAAGACATTGCTCCTGAAATTTATCAAAAAGTTTTGCAAATACGCGAACAAGAAACGCGGTCTGATCCTGATTACTTACAAAGAATTAATCCTGAACTAAATAAAGACAGAATCAATTTTTTGATTTTGGGCGGGCGGGAAAACAATGCTTTAACAGACACAATTCTGATGGTTTCTTATCATCTTCCCTCTAATACAGTTTCCCTTGTTTCCCTCCCTCGCGATTTGCAGTCTCCGGAGGTTTTAAATAATACTCATGATGTGCGCAATTCACGGATTAATCAGGCTTTCAGTCAGGGAGGTTTTGATCTAACCAAACTTGCTGTGGAAAATGCCACTGGACTATCTGCTGATTTGACTATGAAAGTAGATTTTGATCTTTTGGTTGATTTAATTGATAACACTGTAGGGACAATTGAGGTAGATCTTGAAAAACCCATTAATGATCCTACATATCCTGCGCTTGAAGACTCCGGATATGATCCCTTTTATATTCCTGCAGGGACACACCAACTTGATGGAGCTACTGCTCTTAAAGTGGCCAGATCTCGCCATGGCTCAAGCGACTATGACCGCGCCGAAAGGCAGCGAAAAATAGTTATAGCCTTTGTCAAAAAAGTGCTTGAAGAAACAAAGTCTGATCCAATCAAAGGAGCCCAAACGCTATATACTATCTATAATCTTCTTCAGCAAAAAATTGGAGAAGGCACACTTCAACCGGATTTTGATATTGGAATACTTTTACTTCCTGACTTTAGCAAACTGATTCAAAATACTCCAGGTATGTTATGGAGTCAGGCTTTTGGAGACGGCTGGAGAATCGCTGATCCGCCTTCATCTTTTTCTATTGGCATTAATAATGGAAATTTTGTGGTTGGCGCCGGAATACCCGATATTGCCATTACTAAAATAAGAAATGGTAATCCCAGTGGTTCTAATCCGTCACAGTGGCGAGAAGAATATTGGCAACCGGTCAGAAATCTGGTTCAAAAATCTTTAACAGCTAACTCAAATTTCTAATTTTTCAATTACCTCATACAACACTATCCCCAAACTAACCATGACATTTAAAGAGATATTTACCCCGAACATGGGAATTTCAACAATAGCATCTACCATTTTTAATGCTTCTTTTGACACTCCATAGGTCTCATTTCCAACAATTAAACATACAGGCAGTTTATATTCAAACTTATCATATTGAACGCTTTTTGTACTCTGTTCTATGGCAACCACCATCCCTCTGTCGTTCTGAGCGATTAGCGAAGAATCTCTAGACTCTAAATCATGAGATCCTTCACTTCGTTCAGGATGACAAGAAGAAAGTTTGGGATGACAATTCCATAAACTTTTCACTTTTTTAATCGCTTCCACGGCTGTCTCGCAATACTCCCACTCCACCCACTCCGTAGTATTAATGGAAGCTTTTTTGATCCGGTGATTGGGGGGAGTCTCTGTTTTGCCGCAAAGATAAACTTTCCTGGCAGCCACCGCATCAGCCAGCCTGAAAATTGAGCCAATATTATAAGTATCTAGTACGTCATCCAAAACAATGTATATTTCCTGCTTCTTAACTTCACCCTTTCCCCTTCCCGCTTCCCCCTTTCTTAACTGGGCTGCATTTAGTTTTACCATGGTCTTTATTTTAACACTAACCTTAAATTTAGAGATTTTTTGCTAGAGTAATTTTGGAGAAAAGCCCTCGAATAGAATTTATAAAATCACCGGCAAAAGCCAAAAGAGGCTGGTTTCGGGTATTTTGGGCAGTGGGACTTTCCATCCAAGTCCACACCCAGTAAAAATTGCCATTTTTGGCTCCATCTCCATCACTGGAATTAATGTTTGCCTTAACAATATTACCTTTACTCCCCCAACTATGAAAGTTGGTAAAACCATCACTGTTAAAATACGTACAGTTATCCTCACAATCCCAATCATCTGGAGCATTACTTTTAATCACATCCCACATCCAACCAACATTATCACTAGCCACGTCTTTCATCACATATTGAAAACCGTCCCAATAAGCACGAGGAGAAATCTCTGCGGACGGGCTAAGCTGGTCAAAACGCCAAAAACCGCCGCTATACTGATCTAAATAAACAACAGCCATCATTGCCGGGCGGGTATATCCACACGAACAGCGCTGAATTTTATAATCCTCGTCAGTAGTTAGTGTCCCCGGCTGCTCAGAAGATTGGTCAGTCATTTTAAAAACAACAATACCATATATATCAGATGTCCCCAGCCAACTTGGACCTTCCACCCCCCAATCACAATCATTGCACCACGGATCTTCCTTCTCGTCGCAACCTTGTTGCTGCCATGTATGTAAAATAACCTTAGCTCCTGCTATCGGACTACCATCTTCATCTTTTAATCTCACAATATGGGAAACAGAGGCTAAGGCTGGGTGGGTATTTAGAAGAAAAACCGGCAGAATTACCAGCAAAGAAAGAAAGATTAAAAAAAGCCTTGCTTGAAACTTCATCTGAAATTAGTATAGACACGCCTTCTCCGCTTAGTCAAGTTTTAGTGTTACTGTTACACCTCGAAGGAGCAAGCTCAATTCACCTCCGAGGTGTAAGCACATTTCTTCAGTTGAAATTACAACCATTCATCCAATTACTAATGAGCAAATTAAACAAAGATTGAATTCAGAAAGGTGGAGTTATGAAAAAAACAAAAATTAATTACGACAACAAAAAAGATATCTTGTACCTCATGCTCAGAAAAGGCACTGAGGAACGTTTTGAGGATATTTCAGAAAATATTACTGTTGAGTATGATGCTAAAAACAGACCCATTGGTATTGAGATTTTTAATGCCTCAAAAATTCTACCAACCCAACCGT
Organism: Patescibacteria group bacterium; assembly: GCA_018816815.1. Taxonomy (GTDB): domain Bacteria; phylum Patescibacteriota; class Microgenomatia; order Daviesbacterales; family UBA10151; genus UBA10151. Next base: position 1,453 of record JAHIVD010000085.1, on the reverse strand, counting down.
CAATTCGTTATTCGGCAGCAAGATAATTCCTCACAAAATACCCCATCTTGCAAAAATGTGGTATAATATAACAGTAAATTAAAATTCTATAGGATTACCTATGAATATAAAACCGGGTTTGGAACGTACGTTGCCAGACCAAAAAAAAGAAAAACAGCACTCCTTCCAAGAGATACCGTTATTAATAAACGGTACATCATCTATTATTTCCAGTCAAGGGGGTAAATTATGCTAAGACCTGAACTGCGTCATGGCCAACCCCCATTTGACCCAAATGGTTACAAAACACGAGTACCCCGAGCATGCGCTGATAGAGCTACTCGTATACATTATTACCAACCCCCATTCGCAAGATCATCTTTTTCCTCTTTACAAGACTTCTACCTACAAACGCTCGCTATTAAAACTGCTCATGCTCGTAAAACTCTTTCTTCAGAATATAGGCCTCAGCAAGCTCAAGATTCTCATGACAAAAGATCGAATAGATGGGGACTGTTAAGAAAACCTCTTGTCCTGCAAGGAGCAGCTATTCTACTGCTCTTATCAGCAACTCTTGCAACAGCCTGTTCTGCCAAACAACCAACTGAAATTACTCCCACTCATTCTCCAGCTGTAGTCCTACCTCCCGAGCCAACCGCTACACCTTGGCCCGCTGGTGGATTGAATCCATCAATTTGTGATTCTGGAGAAGCTATTATTCAAAAAGATGGAACTACACCTGTTCCTCCCCCAAGCGAGCCTGATATTATTGCTTTCAATAAGTGTATGAAAGAACAACTAGCTGCTGACCAAGCCGCTGCCACAGCAGAGGCGCAAGAAACAGCAAAAAGAATAGTTGAACAAATCGGTCGTCCTACTGGTTATCGACCAGCTACAAAAGAGGAGAACGATTATTTTGCCCCTCAGGATGGTAAACCGCCTTTTATTGACAGACCAGCCGTACAAACTGATGCCAAAGGGATTCTTTTAATTCCTGTTTATCCCCCGGAAACAATTCTTGGCAAAGCTCCATCTATTGCTTATTTAAGAAGTATTTTATCTGAAGATGCTTGGTTAGGAACAGAACAGGAGATACAACGCTGGATTACCCTTCTGGAAAATAACCGCGACCTTCTTGATTGTAATACCGGAGAAGAAGCAGAAGTCAAAAAAAATCTTAAATCTCTAAAATCCCGCATTGAATTTATAAGTGAATCTGATGGACCGAAGGGTTATAACTATAATTTAGATAAAAACAAAGACGGCATTTCCGATTATACAGAAGAAATGCACAAAGGTATTATTACTGTTTTAGAGACATTGTTAAAGCTTTAAATGAGCTTTCTAAAAACTTCCTTTTCTTGACATCTTTTCTTTAAATATTTTATCCTTAAAGCAACCAAATGAATTACTTTCTGTCCAATTTTTCTAGAGTTCAAAAAATCCTCATAGTTTTAATTATTTTCCTGATTGT
>JAHIVD010000084.1 GCA_018816815.1 Patescibacteria group bacterium | reverse complement strand
TATAGTTTGTATTGCTGCTGATTAGGTTTTCCGGAATATCTGTTAAGAATCTGGAGACTAGATTGTTGCTTCGTGTGCCAAAGTACAGTCTTTGTACGGCATAAGTTAGAAAAAGTTTTTCTTTTGCCCGGGTGATGCCGACATAACAAAGTCTTCGTTCTTCTTCCAGTTCCCAGACATCCATCATGGATCTGGAGTGAGGAAATAATCCTTCTTCCAGGCCAATTATGAAAACAATAGGGAATTCTAATCCTTTGGCGCTATGAAGAGTCATCAAAGTTACAACATCAGCAGATCGGTTTTTATTAGTGTTTCGTTTTTGGCCTGGTATGTTGCCGTTTTCAACCAGAGCTACTTTTTCTAAAAACTCTATTAAGTCAGGAAACTGTTCTGCAACCGAGCGAAGTTCTTTAACGTTTTCCACCCGCATTTTGCCTTCTTCAGTGTTGTTGTCAAGATATGCTAAATACTCTGTACGGGTAAGAATTAAATCAAGTAGGTCCAGTGTTGTATATTGCTTTGCTTGAGATTGTATTTCTGCAAAAATTTCCATAACTTTTGACAATCTGCCTTTACCAATTTTTTCAGCTCTCTTTAAAGAAATAGAATCTTCGGGATTTTGAAGCAAACGGAGATAGGCAAGCATATCTTTGATTTCTTTTCTGGCGTAGAAGTTAACACCGCCCACTAATTTGTAAGGGATGCTGGCTTTTAAGAATTGTTCTTCCAGAGTCCGGGATTGGGCGTTTGTTCTGTAAAGAACGGCAAAGTCAGACAGGGTTGACGCAGGTTTTGTTTGTGTGCGGTTAACTATTTGAGAAATTATAAAGAGTGCTTCTTCGGTTTCATTTTTTGTTTCAACCACTTCTATTTTTTCTCCTTCGTCTTTTTTAGTCCACAGTTTCAATATGGGATGAGATTTATTTTTGGAGATGACAGCAAAAGCAGCATCTAAGATATTTTGAGTGGAACGGTAGTTTTGTTCCAGATTAAAGATTTTTACATTTGGATAATCTTTTTGGAAATTAACAATATTGCGGAAATCAGCTCCTCTGAATGAATATATCGACTGGCTCGCGTCCCCAACCACACAAATATTTTTATGACGCTTGCTTAAGTATTTTGAAATCAAATACTGGGCAGGATTAGTATCCTGATATTCATCAATTAAAATATACTTAAATTGAATTTGATATTTGGTTAAAATTGCGGGCTCGGTTTGGAATAATTTGATCGCATACAACAATAAATCATCAAAATCCAGAGCATGATTTTTTTCCAGGATTTTTTGGTATTCCAAATAAATTTTTGCTACAATCTCCTGAAAATAACCACGGGCGTATTTGGGGTATTCTAAAGAAGAAATTAGTTCATTTTTTGCCCCTGATATAGTGGATCTAACAGAAAAAGCAGAAGTTTTTTGAAGCGGGATATTTAAATTACTCATAGCCTCTTTTATAGCATCTAAAGCATTGCTTTCGTCATAAATAGCAAAACCAGGAGGTAAACCTAAAACTTTTCCCTCTCGGCGCAATATTTTGGCGCAAAAACTATGAAATGTTCCCATTACTGGTTCGTGGTCTGCTGCCAGCGGCTCACTAGCCAAGAGCTTTCTGATCCGCTTCATCATCTCGCCAGCTGTTTTATTTGTGAAAGTTAAAACAAGGATATTTTCCGGAGGAATTTTCTTTTCGGAAATTAAATAAGCTACCCGGTAGGTTAAAGCTCTGGTTTTTCCTGAGCCGGCTCCGGCTAAAATTAGAGTTGGGCCCTCTGTTGATTTAACGGCTTCCTGTTGTGCGGGGTTTAGATCGTTCAAAAGAGAATTAGGCATAGATGGAGTCAAGTATAACACCCCTTTTGCTTTTTTTGAAAGCATGTTATGATTTTGATCCTTATGATTAAACTTCTGGATTTTTGGGCTCCTTGGTGCATTCCCTGCCAAGCAATGGCGTCTGTTATTGAGGAGTTAGAAAAAGAACTGAAAGGTAAGGTTGAAATAGAGAAAATTAATGTTGATGAGGATCAAGCTAAGGCATCTAAATACGGCGTGATGAGTATTCCCACCTTTATTTTTTTAAAAGACGGAAAAGAGATTGGCAGGAAAACTGGTGTTGTTTCAAAGTCAGATCTTATTCAACTATTAAAGCAATAAATTTATAATTTTCAATTCTCAATTTTCAATTAAATCTTAATGTATGAATTTGAGCAGCGAAAAAAGTTTTGCTCGTCTTCAAATATCGGATCATTGAAAATACATTATTAATTAGTAATGATAATAGTAATTATAAAAAATTATAAAATTAATTATATATAAAACTAATTATTAATTATATAAAATTAATTACTAATTATAAATGATAAATTAAATGATAAATGAAAATTTTTGAAGGGGGTTTGAAGGGAGTATGTCTTTTAAAGACAGGGTAATTAGTATAGTTTGCAAGATACCGAGCGGTCATGTTACCACCTATGGCACTGTGGCTACTTTGGCAGGACTATCAAGAGGTGCGAGATTAGTAGGCGGGATTTTACATTTTAATATTGATGATGTGCCATGGCACAGAGTAGTCAACAGGCATGGATTTATTTCTACTAAATGTTTAGAGCATCCAAAACTGGCACAGAAGGCTTTGCTTGAGCAGGAAGGTATAGAAGTCACATCTGATTTCATGGTAAACTTACGAAAGTATGGATGGTTTGGGTAATCTTGAAATTCAAAATATAAATGTCAAAATTGCAACTAAAATCTTGAAATTAGATTCAAAAGAATTGTTTAAAGAATTGTTTAAGGTAGCTCCTTGAACTATTTATGAGTTGTCTTGTAAAAAACATTAACTTGTAAAAAATATTAATAAGATGCGGATTTGCTGCTGATGTTTTAAAGCTTTGGCGGTAAACGTGCTTTAAGATTTTATGAAAAATATCTGGATTATTGCTAATTGGAAATCTAACAAAAATATTGCTGAAGCTCTTGAGTGGATTTCTAATGTAGGCCCGGCAGTCCCCAAGAGAGAAGAATTGAAAATTGTAGTTTGCCCCACCTTTAGTGTTCTGTCAGAAATGAAAAAAGCGATTACTGTAGGTAATTTCCCATTATTGGTGGGGGCGCAAGATTTATCACCTTTTGGCACAGGTGCTTATACTGGTGAAGAATCAGCAAAACTATTAAACGAATTGGCAAGTATAGCTATTTTAGGACATTCTGAAAGGAGAAAAAATTTTGGAGTAACAGATGAAATGGTGGATAAAAAGACAGAACAGGCTTTGGGAAATAATATAATTCCATTAGTTTGTGTTCAAAGCGAGAAAACTTTAGCGCCTCAAAGCTGCAAGTTAGTAGCCTACGAACCTATTTGGGCTATCGGTACTGGTAGTCCAGATACACCGGAAAATGCTAATAAGACGGCGAAAGTTTTGAAAGAAAAGTATGGTCAGGACAAGGAGATTTTATATGGAGGAAGCATTACCTCTAAAAATGCCAAATCTTTTATATCT
>JAHIVD010000083.1 GCA_018816815.1 Patescibacteria group bacterium | reverse complement strand
AGCGGGACCGACGGGGCTCGAACCCGCGACCTTCTGGTTGACAACCAGACGCTCTAACCAACTGAGCTACGGCCCCAACTTAACTAACTTTAGTCTAACTAACTTTAGTCTTTAGTATTATACTTAACATTTGCCCTCTTGACAATTAACCTTTTTTGGATTAAAAAGAACCTGTAGAAAAAACTGCCTCCAACTGTCCTCAAAAAATGGCAAAAACAACTTCTAAATCCAAAAAAACTTTGAAAACACCTGTAGTTCCAAATGGCAATAGCTATATGGAAAGAATCGAAAACGAGCTTAACTCTAATCAATCAAAGGTTAGTTTAGTTCTGGGAACGCTAATTGTTTTAGTCATTGGAATTTTAGTCTTTAATTATTTCAGCAAAAGTCAATCCAGTTTAGGTCCTGCACAACAAACGGAAGGAGAACAGGATGTTTTACCTGAAGGGCTTCCTGGTAAATATACGGTCAAGGATGGTGATACTCTATTTACAATAGCTGATAAATATTTTCAGGACGGGTACAAATATACGGAAATTGCTAAGGCAAATAATATGACTAATCCTGATCAAATCGAAACAGGTCAGGTGCTAGAAATCCCTGAACTGGAAGTAAGTCAAGCTCAGGCAGAAGCTACACCGGAAGCTTCACCGGAAACTACTCCAGAACCTCAGGATCAAACTACAACTGAAGCCTTGGGAACAGGCGGAGGGAATGAAACTATCTGGGGACCAAAGATTGACGGTGATGCGTATACGGTAGTAAAGGGTGATTGGCTTTCTAAAATAGCCGGCCGTGCTTATGGAGATATATATGCCTTTGATAAAATTGCCCAAGCAAATAATATTTCAAATCCTGATTTAATTGAACCCGGAACTATCCTAACTATACCCCGATAATTCAAAATCCATCTTCCGTTGAAAGTATATAATCTTGTATACTCTAACAATGATCCTTGCCCAAGCAATCAGGAAACACCGCTTTAGTCTGTTGTTCCTGCTAGCATTAGTCTTGATTGTATATGGTAATTCTTTAAACAATTCATTTTTATCAGATGATCTTGCTGAAATCGTTCAAAACCCTAACATCGGAAACTTCAACGATATCTTTAGCCATGGTATCGGTTATATAAGACCATTTCTATACTGGGTTGTTTTTCAAATCGGAGAGTTTAACCCGGCACTTTTTAGATCAATTAATATTTTCTTTCATCTTGGCTCGGTTTTTCTGGTTTATACCTTATTTAATCTTCTTTATTCCAAACGTTTAAGCTTTCTTGTAGCTTGTTTGTTTGCCGTGCATCCGGCAATTTCCGAAACAGTTGTTTGGATTTCAGGGGGCATGTATACACAATACGGCTTTTTCTTCTTACTTTCTTTTGTTTTATATCTATCTTCCCGGGAAAGAATTTCCCTATATTGGCTCTCTGTAACAGCCTATTTTCTCTCTTTTATGTCACACCCGCAAATGCCTTTAGCTCTTTTTTTAATATTTCCCCTTTTTGAAGGTACATTTGGAAATCTTAAAAAGAATTGGTTTAAAATGCTCCCCTATTTTTTAGTTGCGCTGGTTTTTCTACTAATTACTTTAAGTGCCTTGCCGGAGCGCCAAACTGCTTTGCAAACTACCCACTATCAACAAGGCGGTATGGACAATCCGCTTATTACCGTACCTGTTTCCATAACTTCATATTTTGAATTAACTCTTTTCCCCAAAACATTAACTCTTTATCATTCAGAGTTATCTTTTGGTAAAACCGAATTCGCCGGCAGGTTTTTAATCACTTTAGCTTTTTTTGCCACATTAGCGATAAGTTATAGAAAGAATAAATTCATCTTTTTCTGGCTATCATTTTTCTTAATTACTCTTTTACCTACCCTTAATCCGTTCAGATTAAATTGGCTTGTTGCTGAAAGATATTTATACATTCCTATTATTGGAATCCTGGCTATAGTAGGACTTGGGTTTGATAAACTCATTAGTTCTGCAAAACTCAGACAAACAGGATATATTTTATTCGCTATAACAATTATTTTATTTTCCCTGAGAACTGTTGTTAGGAATACAGATTGGAAAAATCAGGATAATCTTTGGATTGCAACCGGAAAAACTTCACCCTCTTCCCCTAATACACACAATAATCTAGGTGATGTTTACGGAAGGCAAGGGGATAAGCTTGCGGCTTTGCAGGAATTTCAAAAAGCAATTGAATTAAAACCTGACTACGGCGATGCTTATCACAATCTGGCAAACACATACGGAGAGCTTGGACAGCTGGACAAAGCCCTGGAAAATTATCAAAATGCCCTTAAGTTTAATCCTAATCTGTGGCAATCCTATCAAAATACCGCAGCAGTATACTTTGAGCAAAAAAAGTATGATCTTGCACTTTTAAATTTTCAAAAGGCCGTTCAAATGAATCCAGGAAACCTCCCGCTGCAAAATGCCATCGGAATTGTTTATCTTTCTATGGGGGATAAAGATAAGGCCAGGGATATTTTTCAACAGCTTCTAAACATTGATCCAAACAATCAAACATTAAAACAGGAACTTCTGGAAACCAATAAATAAGCTTGTAGACAGAACAAATCACAATGCAATGTGTAATCCCAGAGTTAACACTTCAGGCTATAGCTGACGTTCTATCAAACAGTAATACAGCTTCGCATCCGCCCTTCTTAATTTCTTTCCTGACTTCGGTAAAATTAGGAATAATGTAAATTAATGCCTGCAAAACTGGCTATTTTTGAAGGAAAGAAAATCCGCCACCGGTGGGATGAAAAAAAGGAGAAATGGTATTTTTCAGTATTAGATATTGTTGCTATTTTGATAGATCAACCTGTTTTTGCCAAATCCAGAAAGTATTGGAATAAATTATCAGAAAGACTTAGGAAAGAAGGAAGTGAAGTGGTGACAAATTGTCACCGGTTGGAATTAAAAGCCGAGGAGGGAAAAATAAGGATGGCTGACACAGCTGATGTAGAAACACTGTTCCGCCTTATTCAATCTATTCCCAGTCCAAAAACTGAACCAATAAAGCTCTGGCTTGCAAAAGTAGGATACGAAGGATTACAGGAAATATCTGATCCTGAAAGGTCTATTAATAGAGCTAGAGAAAACTGGAAAAGACACGGCAGGAGCGGAAAATGGATTCAACAAAGAATGATGGGTCAGAAAACCCGTAATAAACTGACGGATTACGGAAAACTCATGATGTCAGGAAATGCAATGAATATGCTATTTTGACAAATATCATTCATCAGGAATTGAGCGATTTATCAGTTAAGAAACATAATCTGATCTTTGCCCCTATTTTTCCATCCGGTCCCTAATCGCCCCAAAACCTCAAATTGCAGATATCCTTAATACTTTCTGAATTATACGCTGTCTATTCTATAACTCGAATTTTTGTTAGAATTAAGCCTAAACAAAAATCTATGGCTAAAAAGGAAACAGAAAAAAAACTTCAAAGATTGCTGTTAGTATTGACAAAAGGTACGCGCGAGGAAGTAAAAACAGCTAAAAAGGAGATTGAGAGACTATGGCATAAAGACAGAAAAGTATTTTACAAAAGTGCTCATGTAGTATTTGAATATTTTTCTAAATTCGATCAGATCGGAAAAGTAGAAAATCAAGCCGCTTTTGCATCAGGATTAAGCTTCTTTTTCTTAAGCTTAGGAGATGAATATTTTGACATTTTAGCAGACTTTACCCTAAAAGTTTTCCAGCATCCTAATGGTTCTGTCCGTGAGGCGATCCGTAAAACTGCAGACTGGCTTTGCATGTCGCTGACTGCCCGTGCAGAACCGTTTATTTATCCAAAAGGCAAAAAATTAACCGAGAAACAAAAAAACATGCAAAAAAAAGCAGAGTATCAGTATATAAATTTCGTAAAAGAGTTAGAACTGCTTATTGATAAATACGATGAAGAAACTGAAAAAGTCCGCTATATTAATGAAATGAAACCATCAGTAAATAAAAGCCTGCAGTTTTTTTGGAGCAGGTTAACAGTATGCCGTGTGTATCGTAGAATTTTGGAAAAAATAAAACCATTACCATATGAAATCGCCAGGAAAAAAGAAGAGACCGAAAAGAAACTCAAACAAATACTCAAAGAGGTGCAAAGTGATTCTAGTTTGGAAGATATTAAAGATATTATCTATAATGAAAGCAGTCACGACTGTCTGACAGAAATCCTTGCTATGTTTGATAACTGTCAAAATGCGCTAAAACTTCAGGACATTCTTGAAACTGTAAATGATGCTTGGAACTACTTTCCACACAAAATCCTTAATAGTTTATCACCGGCAGAGAAAGTTTTAGAATATCAGCGGATACAACAAAAAGGTCAGAATTCGTTTAATTAGCTGGTTAAAATGTAATAGGAAATCTCAAAATTGAGATTTTGTATTACAAATATACGGCTAACTACGTTCGTTCAAGAGCCGGTGGACGGAATCGGACCGTCGCTCCCCACTTTACGAAAGTGGTGCTTTACCACTAAGCTACACCGGCTTAAATCATATTTTACCAAAAATAGAAAAATATTATCAGGAGCGTTTGGCAATATTCGGCAACATATGGCAACATTCGGCAATATTTGGTAGAGTAGAGTTATGCAAATCCCTCCTCCATATACAATTACCGATGAAATACTATCTTTGATTGCAAAAATAGAGTCTCTAAGATTGTTTTTCTCTTCAGCTAACTACCCTCCTAAAATTGTAGATAAAATCAAAAGAGTTAGTCTTTTAAAAAGTTCTCTGTATTCAGCCCGTATTGAAGGAAATCCTCTTGAGCTATCTGATCTTGAATTGAAAAATCCTCAGGAGCAAAAAAGGATGGAAATTTTTAATATCATAGATGCAACAAATTTAATTGATTCAACTAAAACCGGAGAGCCGCTCTCTAAAAGTCTTCTTTTAAAATTACACTCTGTTGTGCTTAAAAATATTAGTTCCGATGCCGGACAGATTAGAAGTGAGGTAAGTGCAATTTTTAACCAAGCCAATGTTGCAGTATATCTACCTCCCCGCCCTTCACAAATCAATCCTCTCCTGGACAAACTGTTTAAATACATTAATTCCAAAAATAAAAGGTTTCCTCTTATTACCTCATTTCTTAGTCATCTTATCTTTGAAAAAATCCATCCTTTCCTGGACGGCAACGGCCGGGTAGGAAGACTTCTAATATCAGCTGTTTTAAAATCATATGGCTTTAAATTTACCTTTACAGTCCCTTTTGAGGAATATCTTGATACCCATAAAAGTGAATACTATTTTCACTTGGATAAAGGACTGAAGAATACAAATGATTACCTTATTTTTATGCTGGAGGCCTATCTTAATCAATTGGAAGAACTTAAAAAACAGCTGGAAGAAGAGGTGGTAAAAAACCAGGAGTTTCTTTCACCCAGACAGGAGGAAATAGTAAATATTATTAAAGATCACTTGGTAGTATCTTTTGATACTATAAAAAGGAGGTTTTTGAAGGTTCCTGATAGAACCTTGCGCTATGATCTTAAAAAATTGGTTGATAAAAATTTAGTTGAAAAAACCGGAAAAACAAAGGGTAGATACTACAGAATCAGAAAAAATTAGTATCCCCTTTCACAATTCATATCATAATTCATATCTTCTTATTCATTCAATCCTTCTTATTAATATCTTTATTAACTAATATATTTACTATTAATAATCCATATGGCTATACTGATCATATATGCCTGATAATCCTGCCGATTCTCAAAGCTTCTTTGACCAGCAGAATCTTGGAAAAGCTAATGGTGAAACAAGGCAAAATTCTCCCCCTGCAGAAGGCTTTAATCCGGAAGACTTAAGTCCAAGTCCTGTTCAACGCCCGAAGATCCAACCAACACCTCCAGATCCAAAACCTTCACATAAACCCAAAACCCCTCCTGCTATTAAAATTATCCAAAATAATAAATACTCTGAAAAGGTAGATCCTCCTTTAATAGATGTTAAGGTAACCAATCCAATTACTTATCTTAAAAATTGGCTGGAGAGATTGTTAAAAAATCAGGATATAGATATCCGGATCAAAATCAAACCCTTTGCTACGCTGGCTTTAATTATTGCTTTTTCTGCCACTTTTGGTATTGGTTATAATGTGGGACTAAAAAAGGCAGCCAATGTATTTTTTCCCGATTCCTCCCCTATTCTTCACAGGGAAGTTACTCATCAGGGAACAATTCAGAAAACCGATACAGGTAAGTATTATTTATCCTTGCCTGATGCCTCCCTGTGGGCTCTAAATGCTGCCTCATCAACTGTTTCAGTCTCTCTGGCTAACTCAGTCAACCGGCCAGGCCTTAGTTAAAGGAAATCTAACAGCAGAAAAAAATGTGATAGATGTCAAAGAAGTTACCCCATTTGATACTGATTCAAATATTTCCCCTATACCTAACCCTCCATCAACTGATTCTTCATCAAACCCTGAACCCGCTGACTTAAATACAACTACTCAGCTTCCCAAGCTCTATTCCGGTTTTCAATGGGAAACAGATCAAAAGAAAACCCTGCTTTTTACCTCAGGCAAAAGAAGAATTGAACAGGAAGGAGTGTACTTGGAATCTGCTTCTTTAACAGAATTTCCGCAGGAATTTATTAATTATTATACAAAGGAGCTAACCAGCAGCAGTTTCAAGCAAACCTTAAATTCAATCTCAGCCGCAGGAACTACTATCACCTATGCCAAAGATGATATTTTCTTTACCTTTGGTGTTGAAAATGTTTATAAAGGTTCTGGTGATTCTAAAACCTTATCTTCCTACAAAGCCTTCCTGGAACATAATTAAAAATCTAAAACTCCTCCGATTTGAAATCTAAAATTTTCATTATCACCTTTCTCCTCGTTTCTATTGTTCTCTCTACTCAAAATACGTAACTATACGTATTCAAAATCAGCTGTATCTAACCGAGATGGATCACAAAATAAGGTTTATCCTATGCAATCCTTTTTTATATCAAGTTCATCTATATCAAGTCATACCTAAGGAATAAGTATAGCAGAAGCCATAACGTAATCAATATACTTTTGAATAGTCTCTGGATAACTTTCAGCTAAATCTAATTGCAATGCATCCTTGGGTAAAACCCATTTAAAAGCAGTCAGTTCGTGTTTATCAAGTCTAAGCTTTCCGCCACTCAATTTACAATATACATCAAAATAAATGAAGTGAGCGTACCGATGAAAGTTTGAAGAATTAATTAACTCACCCCAGCTAATAATACAAATAGGACTAATCTTTAAACCTGTTTCTTCTCCTACTTCTCTTAAGACAGATTTAATTATAGTTTCTCCAGGTTGTATATGACCTCCGGGCAAGGTCCATTTATTGCACCACTTTGGAGACTGAACTAAGAGTATTTCGCCAGAATTATTTTCTATAATTGCTGAACTAACAACCTCAATTCTCCTAGGATATTTTTTAGAAACTCTCTGCATATTGATTTACGAATATGGCTATTATATATTAAATCTTCAATTAGTCGCGAGAATCATGGAAAAATTGAAACAAAGAGTTACAGCAATACCTGAAGCTTTCAAAACATATAAAGATTTAATATATATATACAGGCCCTTAGTGTAGAAGCTAGAATATTGATTGACAAAACGTACGTCCTGGAGAAGTAGGATCCAGTGAATACATTAAAGATAATGCAAGACGACTAGGTTGTGAAATATTTGAATATCAACTCGATATTCAATTTCGTTGTCAGGGATCAGACAAATTTGTGCAGTGGGTAAACAATACTTTCGGCATAAAGAAAACAGCGGATGCAATATGGGATCAAAAAAATAATAAGTTCGAGTTCCAAATCGTAAATTCTCCGCACGAGTTGTATAAAAAGATAAAAGCAAGAAACAATGAGGAACCGAATTCCGCACGGTTAGTGGCTGGATTCTGTTGGCCGTGGAGTAAACCAAAAGATGATGGAACGTTAGTCAAAGATGTTGTAATTGGTGATTTTGCCATGACTTGGGAGGGAAAAGAGGGAGGAAGAAAATTGGCGGCTGGTGTCCCACCAGCTTCATTATGGCCTTATGATCCTAGAGCCGTGAATCAAATCGGTAGTATTTATACTATTCAAGGATTTGAATTTGATTATGTCGGTGTGATTATAGGTAAGGATCTTATGTATAATTTCGAAACAAATCAATGGGAAGGACATCCGGAATTTTCTGCAGATTCCATAGTCAAAAGATCCAGAGAAAAGTTTTTGGATTTAATCAAAAATACATATAGAGTACTTCTTAGTCGATCCTTAAAGGGATGTTATGTGTATTTTGTTGACAAGGAAACAGAAAAATTCGTACGAAGCAGGATTGAAATATAGATATTCATATGGCAAAAATTCAAGATGATATTGTTTCATATCGAGAAATGTGTGATATTGAAAAAGTTCAGACGCTCCAAAGAGGAATGAATTATAGGTTGAATCCTCACTACACTGTAATCTTGATGTCTCAAAGAGTAAATGCACCATATCAGGATAAAATTCATGAAGATGGAGCAACTGTTGAATATGAAGGTCACGACGTTTCCAGACACGGTTATCAACATAATCCTAAAAATGAAGATCAATCTGCAAAACTCCCTTCCGAGAAATTAACCCAAAATGGTTTATTTATTAAAGCTGTTGAAGATTACAAAATTAGAAAAAGAGAGGCTGAACTAGTAAAAGCTTATGAGAAAATTATGGATGGAGTTTGGTCTTTAAAGGGAATTTTTGAATTAATAGATTATAAAATAGTTCATGACGGAAAAAGAAAAGTCTTTAGATTTATATTGAAATTAACAAATAAAAATACATTAAATAGCAACAAACACCGAATAATAAAAATTTTGCATACAAGAATAATTCCGTCTGAAATCAAAAAAGAGGTTTGGAAAAGAGATAAAGGAAAATGTGTAATCTGTGGAGAAACAAAAAATCTCCATTTCGATCATGATTTGCCATTTTCAAAGGGAGGAACTAGTTTAACTGTAAAAAATGTTAGACTTTTATGTGTAAAGCACAACCTTCAAAAATCAGGGAGAATAGAATAAAGATGGATCAATCAGTTCATCAACAAGCTCTGTAAACATCACTCACAAGCATCGCTTATGGACTCTACGGTCTCCCTTCGTTATTAAAATTATGGAAAGGCAAGCACGCCGGAAGAAATTGCGATTATGGAGGGAAAAAATTAGTTGATGTTTCTATTGCTAATATCAACAAAATAGTATATAATGTTGACATTGTTATGGGCAATATCAACTCAGTACAGATAGGCCGTTATATCCTGCAAAACCAAGGCTACAAAGCTTTCACCCCTTTCGACTTTCCGCCAAAGGGGGGTTTTGTAATTAGTCCAAAACTGTATAAAAAACACGAAGAGGCAATTAGATTAGTCGGTAAGCTAGATGGCATCACCAGACTCTTGCCGGATAAAGACTTTTTTCTTCTGATGTTTATAAAAAAAGATGCTACCTATTCTAGCCAGATCGAAGGAACAAAGGCAACCTTACAAGATGCAGTTACTGCACCGATCACTGAAGAGAAATCACGCTTCCCTTCTGATGTTGATGACATTGTTCACTATATTGAAGCGGTAAATTACGGCATTGAAAGAACTAAAACTTTACCGATTTCTCTAAGACTTATAAGAGAAATTCACGAGCGTTTAATGACCAGAGCACGATCTACTCAGCATGCATATCCGGGAGAATTTCGGCACTCCCAAAACTGGATAGGAGGTAAAACCCCGGTTGATGCTTCTTTTGTTCCGCCTGCTCCAGTTGATATGTATAAATCATTAGATGATCTGGAAAAATTTATTCACACAACAGATGAATATCCATCATTGGTTAAAGCCGGACTAATCCATGCTCAATTTGAAACTATACATCCATTCACTGACGGAAACGGTCGAACGGGACGAATGTTGATCATGATGTATATGCATCATGCAGGACTGTTAGAAATACCAGTTTTGTACTTATCAAGTTATTTTAAGAAATATCAAAAACTCTATTATCAGAAATTACAAAATTACCATGATGAAAATGCTCAAGTTGACACTTGGCTAGAGTTTTTTTTGGAAGGTGTGGTAGAGATTGCTAATGCCTCCATAGAAACCTGCACAAAGATAACTGCCCTAAGAGACTCCGATTTTGCCAAGATGCAAAAACTTGGGAAAAAATCTGCTGAGTCAACATTAGAGATAATCCGTAAATTATTTGGTCAACCGATTGTTGGAGTTGCGGAAATAATGAAATGGACCAGTTTTAGTCCACAAGGAGCATATAATGTTATCAAACGACTTAAGGATTTAAAAATTCTTGAACCTCTCGGTAACGCTAACTATGGGCAAAAACATGTTTATGCTGACTATTATGAAATCTTTGACGATACATTTAGAGAAGCAAGGTCAAAAAAATGATTAAGCTGTCCAGATCAAAGCTAAAATTATTTTTTGATTGTCACCGATGCTTTTGGTTTTATGCCGCTAAGAGTATTGCCCGCCCGTTTGGAACTCCTTATACAATTAATAATGCTGTAGATTTTCTTTTTACCCACACCAAATATGGGTTAGGTAAACATATAGGGATATTGGAGACTTAAAATTCTGCTACTTGCCATGATAGGAAAGAGTATATACTCGATATTTACTGCGTATATACTTTTTATATATCTATTTTCTCAATCTGTCCATTTTTATTCTTTATAATTTTATCATGCTTACTCTAACCAAGGATTCGGAAACAAAATTGGGAGTAATTTTTTTAAAGCTTTTAGTGCATACTAGGATTTTTAAATAAATCAATTATATCTGATCTGTCTTTCAGTAGAATTACGATGACACTTGGGGTTTTTATATCCAGCCTGCAACTTTCCGGACTCCTCTGGTCTGAACGACAACCTAAAAGCCGAAGATCCCCTGGAAGTTACAATCGCTTTTGGAACTTTCTGTTATATAGAGAAATTAGATTGCTTGAAGAAGAACTGGATCTTTACTTGATCCAATGGTATTTTTAAGTTTTCCAACCACATTTAACTCATTGGGAAATATTCTTTGCAATAGCAATAAAAAAGTGGAGGACGAAAACATGAACTGGTAATGGTGCAAATCGCTTAGAATGAGCAGGTTTTCGGAATGGGAGCGGTGGAGGGGATTTGAACCCCTGACCTTCTCCTTGGGAAGGAGACATTCTACCACTGAACTACCACCGCAATTTCTCATATATTTTACCAGTTTTACCGGATTTTGATATACTCTGATTTGATATACTCTTTAGTATGAGTCGCAAATACCGCTCCAGGAGATCAAGCAGAAAATATGCCCGTAAAAGCAGAAGAGGTTTTATCTTTACTCTGATTATCATCATATTTTTAATCTATGCCACTATAAACTGGGTTTTGCCATACTTCATAGGAGGTATTGGAGTTGTTAAAGATATGATTGAACCTCCTAAAGTAATGACTCCTAAATCAACTCAAAATTCTTCTCTTGCTCCGCCGGTTTTAAATATTCCCTATGAGGCCACAAATTCCGCTGAAATCGATATTCACGGCTTTGCAAGCCCCAATTCCCGAGTCAGACTCTACCTTGATGATGAACCGCTGGAAACTGTTGATGTCTCAAGTGATGGCAGCTTTACTTTTGAAAACGTGGCTTTATACCTTGGCAGAAATAACATCTACGGCACTACTTTAGATGAGAAGGACAAAGAAAGCCTGCCATCAAAAACCATCAAATTAATTTTTGACAGTGAAAAACCATCTCTTATAGTAAGCGAGCCGGAAAACAATAGGAAAATTCAAGGCGGTGACAAAAAAGTAAAAGTTTCAGGAAAAACCGAGCCAGGTGCAAAAGTTTTTGTCAATAATATGCAGGCAATTGTTAATGGTGACGGAAGTTTCAGTATAGATCAACCCTTAAACGACGGTGATAATACCATTTTCATAAAAGCACAGGATTCTGCTTTAAATATCAGCGAGATTCAAAGAACAGTCAATTATGCTGCTGAGGAGAGCTCTGAAGAAAGCGAATAAGGAACATAATATCTGCCAATTAATATCTAGCAAGCTGACTAATTCTTTAATCTTCAATTAAGTAATAGCCTTTTGATAATCAATAGAAATGATCTATTAATCCTTAAGAAACCCAGTAACCATTAATAAAAAGCGACGCAAACAAACCGAGTGTCATGACGGAAAAAAGCAGGTAGGCAAAAGAGATAAATCTATTTTTAATCAAAGCCGCCACGATAAAAAGAGGAAATACCACCAGTAAAAACCTTGGCATAGACGAAAGCGTCGGAGTAAAAAGCGGAATAACCACTGCCACCAATGCAAATATTGCCAAAGACATAGGTAAAAAGCGAAAAGATCGTATAGTGAAACCAACTCCGAAAATTGCAAAAATTAAATCACGAAAAAAATTAATATTCGGCTTAACAAACCCGCCGTCAGTAATTTGTCTGATAGTTTCCCAAAACCCCACTCCCGGAAAAGCAATAATCCTTTGCCAATGATTTTCTGCAGTTATAAAATAAAGCGGGTCACCTGTTTGCTGATAAAGGTAAATGCAATAAATCACTAATCCTAAAGGCGCAAATAATATGTACCAATTCTTACGGCTAAACCCTTGAGTCACTATCACCTCTATCATCAATCCTGCTGCTACTGCCAAGCCAACCAATCTTGTGGCTGAAACAAAAATTGCAGCGACAACTGCCCAAAATAATTTTTTTTGTCTTAAAAAGTAAAACGTCAAAACAGCCAGAAAAAAGAATAACCCCTCAGAGTAAACGGTTAATAAAAAGAAGGATGTTGGAAAAAATAAAAAAGCTAAAACAGTTCTTTCAGCGATTTTTTTATCAAAATCTTTTTTTACCAAAATATACAAAAGATGCAATCCTAAAAAAGTTGAAGTCATGCTTACCAAAACACCTGCCGATAAATAATTGTGAGTTACCAAATTTAGGATTTTAATTGCCACAGGATACAGTGGGAAAAAAGCATATTGGAATTTTTCACTATAACCTGTTTCAGCAATTCCCAAATAATGCCCGCCATCCCAACTTCCCAGGTTTACTAAAAAATTTGAGTAGGAATCGTCAACATGAGGTACTGAAGAAAAACCAAGATAAAAAATGCTGAAAACCGCCAATACCCATATGCAAAATATTATGCTGACATTAGGGTATAATTTCATTTATGGATATTCTCTCCTGGATATTAACACTGGCAATTACAAACGGTCAATTAATCAAGTTATCAATCTCCCCTACCAGCGGAATAACCATACTTGATATGGTAGTTTCCACCCTTTGTATTTGGGGGCTTTTTTCAACAAAACTTAAATTAGTTAAACCACCTCTTTTTATTACCAGTGCTTTAATCTTTATTGCTATATGCATATTATCTTTAATTTTAACTCCACTTCATTTAAATTCCCTGGAGACTCTAATTAGTTTTCTCTATATTGTCAGATTTTCTATTTACATTCTTTTTGGCTGGCTAATTTATTCAAAAGCGCTCCCCCTTGTCAAACAAAATAGCAATAAAATTCTGCTTTTATCAGGTGTTAGTTTAGCTGTTCTTGGACTGGGGCAATTTATAATCTTTCCAGATCTTCGTTTTATGGCTGAATTTGGCTGGGATCCGCATTTTCTTAGAGCTGTTTCTACTTTTTTAGATCCAAATTTTTCCGGAGCCTTTTTTGTCTTAACTTTACTACTGCTGCTAAAAAATCCAGGTAAAGGCAAAAAACGGAATATTTATTTTATCTTAGTTTACTTAGCTCTTCTAACTACTTTTTCCAGATCCAGCTACGGAATGTTTCTTATAAGCGGACTGACGTTTTCCGCGCTTAAAAGATCAAAAAAAATGTTAATTGCAACAATTGTGCTCTTCTCTGTTCTTTTATCAGGATTCTGGGTTTATACTCAACTAGTTGCTGTACCCCGAAACATTGACAGAACACAGTCTGCTTCATTCCGTTTTAATACATGGCAGCAAGGACTGGAACTTTTTCAAAAATCGCCTATCTTAGGAATAGGATTTAATACCTACCGCTTTGGTATAGCACAATACGACCTTGGGGATAAACAATTTCTAGATAGCCGCGGCTCCTCCACCAATGACTCTTCCCTGCTATTTGTACTAGCTACAACCGGCATTTTAGGGTTAACTTCCTATCTTTTTTTCCTATGGACTCTTATCAAATCTTCTAAAGGTAAAAATTTAATTCTAATCTCAGGTCTTTCAGGACTGCTTATTCACTCTTTTTTTGTTAACAATTTATTCTATCCTTTTATCATTATCTGGATTATGATTATAAGCACTTGTTATGTCAGTCAATCTGTTAAATAACTCTGCTTTACTATTTAAAAAATAAGTAAATAAATGTTAAAAAAACTCAATTTTATTCTTTCTTCCATCATTCCTCAAAAAATCTATTGGCATATTGCAGGATTAGTTAACCCATGAAATAGCGTAGTAGAAAACACTACCGGAATAACTCAGTTATACGGAGAAAGCAATCAACTGGTAGCAATTTTAAAAAAACTTAAGCTGATCAACAAAGACAGTGAGGTGCTTGATATAGGCTGCGGTGTGGGAAGACTGGAATGCTCCCTTGTAAGGGAAGTTAAGTCCTGCACAGGTATAGACATTGCTCCTTCAATGGTATCTCTGGCTAAAAAATACGTAAAAGCACCAAATGTTGATTTTTTAGTTGTAAACGGAAGAAATCTTGCGTCTTTAAAAAATATACAATTTGATTTGATCTTCTCAATTATTGTTTTCCAACATCTATCAAGAGATACTTTTAAAAACTATATTAAAGATTCCTTTAAACACTTAAAGAGTAAGGGTAAATTATTCTTCCAGATATCAATTTATTCAAAAAATAGACCGCCAGAGCCGCCGCTTAATCACCCATGGGCTATCAGAAGCTATACGCTTCATGAATTGAAAAAGATTTTAAAAAAATCCGGTTTTAATTGTATAAGTTTTTATAATGTATCGGGCGGCAAACTAAACGGCAGGAAAAATCAAGTATTTGTTTTAGGATCAAAGAACTAAGTTCTTTTTTGCCAATTTATTTACGCAGCCCCCAAAATGTAGCCTTTTTTTCTTTCAGGAAGCTTTCAATATATTCATCTGTTACTTTTTTACTTGCCTGGATTTTTTTTCTTTCCTGGATAAGGCGGGGCAAATGCAGTAAAAGCCAAAGGTCTGCCATAAATGGTGCCCACCAGAATCCATTTTTTATTTGATAAAAAATAGTGTTGATGTGTACCAGAATAATTTTCAACCACCTCCATTTTTTCAGCAAAACAGCAGTTGGGAAATCTTTAATAATTGTCTGAGTCATGTTGCGGAATTGCCAATATTCAATATATTGCGGTTTTTTCAAGGCTGAAGCCTTGTGTTTGTGATATACCACTGCCCCGGGGCAGGAAATTGATCTATATCCTTTAAACTGAGCCCTAAAAGCAAAATCAACTTCTTCTGAATACATGAAGTATTTTTCATCAAACCAGCCTACTTTAATAAAATCTTCCCTTTTAAAAAGTGATGCGCCGCCTGTTGCTCCAAATATATACTGCTCCCTGTCAAACTGTCCCTGATCTTTTTCCTGCCATCCAATAGACCTGGCCTGACCTACTTCATTAATCAAAATCCCTATCCCGTCTAGTTTCTTTCTGTCATAAAAATTTAGTAGTTTTGAATTAACAGAAATTACCTTGGGGTATTCTCCGGCGCAATCAATTAAATTCTGCAACCATTCTTTATCAACCTCTGTATCATTGTTTAAAAATATTACGTACTCAGCACTGGATGCTTTTACTCCTTCATTTATAGCCCTGGCAAAACCAAAATTCTTTTCTAATTTAATTATTCTTATTTCAGGAAAATTTTCCTTTACAAAATCCAAGGAATTATCGCTTGATCCATTATCAACTAAAATTATTTCAAAATCCTTAAAAGTTTGTCCGGAAAGTGATTTCAAACAATCTCCCAAAAGATCTTCCCCGTTCCAGTTGGGAATAATTATTGAAGAGCTAACCTGTTTATTCATGTTTTTTTGAAGCCACAACTAAAAAATGTGAGTAGGATAGGTTTTTAAATCTATCAACAAATTTGTTATAAATGCTCTTTCGGAAAATCCATCCCAGTATCGGTATCCTGCTGATTAAACCCTCCAGGGGTAAACGGGTAACCGTGCCAATAATTTTATCAACTTTCCAACCACTAACTTTCAGCAGCTGCGGCAAAGTGTTAACAGTATAAAAATGCAGATGCGTCTTATCTAAAACACCACTTGTCTTATACTTAAAATCCCCTTTGAAAAAAAGCTGCTTCCTCATTGCCCAGCAAGCAATGTTTGGCAGTGAGATCAACAACTTAGTATCAAAAGAAGCTACCTTCAGCAGTTTTTTTAATACTTTTCCTGGATTTATCAAGTGTTCTAAAACATCAGCCATAATCACAAAATCATAATCTGTTAAGGCACTATAAACCTTGTTATCTTCTATTGATAAATTAAATATACGTCTGACACCTTTTGGCAATTTAGCAACCGCTTTTTGATCAAACTCAACAACATCTACAATACACTTATTCTCCAAAAAAGCTCTTGTCATGTAACCGGAAGAAGACCCTATTTCTAAAACAGTTTTATTACGCAGGCAAGCTTCTTGCCTATTTTCTCCGTGCTTATTTCCTCCGTTCCTATTTTCTCCTGCTAATCTTAAAATTTCCTGCTGGGTAAGGGATAAACCATATTTTTTGAAAATCTGTTCGTAAACATTCATTAATCTAATTTATCCAAAATCCTATCTTTTACAAATATAAAGAAAATACTAAAAGATAATACTTCAGAAGCAACAGTTACCCAAGAAGCTGCAATAAAGCCATATTGCGGTATGTATATTAAATTAGCAATTATATTAAATGCAACTGCAAAAACAGAGAGCGCGAGAACTTCTTTAAGGTATTTATCCGTTGACAAAAGTACTATTACAGCAGGTACATGAACGAACATAAATGGAATTGATAAAGACAGAATTTTAATTACTGTAATTGATGATAAATAATTCGGCAAAAATATTCTTATTACCTCCGGCAAAATCAACATATATCCGAAAAGCGCTAATCCTCCCAAAATAAACATTACCTTCAGTGATTTAAAATACAATTTCCTAATATCTTTTGGGGAAAATTCATGTGTTCTTGCAAGCACAGGAAATAGTGCCAGTGAAAATGCCGAAGGGATAAAAGTTATTGCTTCCAAGAATTTAAAAGCAG
This sequence comes from Patescibacteria group bacterium, assembly GCA_018816815.1. Taxonomy (GTDB): domain Bacteria; phylum Patescibacteriota; class Microgenomatia; order Daviesbacterales; family UBA10151; genus UBA10151. The sequence goes on along the minus strand of JAHIVD010000083.1, from coordinate 421 downwards.
CTCCGTAAATACCTGCCTCAAAATTTCCTTTGATGTAAGAAAGCAAAATGCTGTCTATCTTGAAATACAGTAGTCCCAGCACTGAAAGCACACCATAAGGCAGGGACCCAAGCAGAGCTTCTTTAATTACACTTAGCTTAATTGCCGAAAAAAAGATTCCCTCTTGTTTATATAAGAGATAGGTTAAGGCAACTGCATAAATAACTTGTCCAACAATCAAAGCATTCACTGCACCCCAAACACCAAAACCGTTTTCAATTAGGATTAAACCTACCAGGGTAGTTATTAAACCGGATATAAAAAGAGCAATGGCAGAAAACTGCAATTTTTGAATTGCAACGAAAATTGCATCAAAAGTAAAGGCAATAGATTGAGGTAAAATCGCAAGTGTTGCCAAAAGAATCAGACTCACTCTCATTTT
>JAHIVD010000082.1 GCA_018816815.1 Patescibacteria group bacterium | reverse complement strand
TTATTCAACAGCCAAAATACCCGGTCATTTTAAGGAATCTTTACTCTGATACATTCCAAAAGTGGTCAGAGATAGAATAATAGCTGTCAGTCTTCAGCTATCAGACTTTTCTGATTAGTCTGATGACTATTTCCCAAAATTCTTCTTTGAACAAGCTACACAATGTTGAGCTGTGGGCATAGCTAAAAGTCTTCCAACCTCGATCTGTTTGCCACAGTGCTCACATTTTCCATAAGTGCCTTTTTTAATTTTTTGCAAAGCTATCTGTATGCTAACCTTAGCATCTGTTAGTTTTTTCCCAAATACTATGCTTTTGCTGTGAATTTCAGCCATATAAGAATCTGTACCAGGTTCGGAGGATTCTGCCAGGGCAGGCGACTTTGCCGGATCATCTTCAATAACATTTTTTAAGTTTTCCTCTACCTCTCTTTGTTGTCTTAAGAGGTATCTTTGAATAAACTCAAGAGTTTTTTTAGGAAAGTTTGACATTTGATCTCCTTAATAATTTTTTTAATAATTTCTTGAAATTCCGCCATCTCCAGCCAAGTGCTGTTTTCTGATTATACCAAGTTTTATTTAAAGTTTGTACAACATCTTTTCTGCTATTGGGGTCAGTAAAAAATTTTATTAAAAATTGTCTTAAAATTTTCAAATGTATTAGCGGAGTCTGTTTTGTAAGACGGTAAAAAATAGTAGCTCCCAGAAGTATAAAAAGCACTGAAAAGATTACTCCGGAGTGATCCTGCCTAAAAGGCTCAAGAACCAGTTTAGAAACTCCTATATAAACAAATGCCAAACTCACTATCTTCCCTCTTTGATGAAAATGGGTTGCATGAAACCAAACGTTTGCTAAGCTTACAGTTAAAAATAATGCCTCAATGATTTGAATAGGCCATCTTTTACCTACGCTTCCTATCATAGTTACTGCAAAGAAAGCTTTAGAAGGAGAACCAATATCACAACCTCCTAAAAAACAGCCGATATTGGACATTATTAGTCCTCCTAGTAACCCAACTACACCAATATCAGCCAATTGCCAAAAATTTAACCGTTTTCTCCTGGCAAGGAAAACTAAAGTAAGCCAACCACCCAAAATCCCACCCCAAAAAGATAGTCCAGGAGCTTTATTAATCAAAATCAAGTTCAAAGGCGAACTAAAATCCTGTAGGTGCTCTATTGCAAAATAAATCCTTGCACCTAAAAACCCCCCAAGAAGCGTTAGAAGTGTTATATCCAAAGTCTTTTCTTCGTCTAGATCCCAAGCACGACTTAGTCTCCAAACCAAAAAAATACCCAGCAAAAATCCCAGTGCTAAAAATACTCCAAAAGAAGAAAGAGAATAGTTGCCAATAGAAAGAAAAACCGGAAACATTACGCCCAATAGCCTACCATAAGGACCAATAATTGACAACACCAGGTGCAAATAGTATATTCATTTTTCCCAAATGAGCATGGAACAAAGCATTACCTCTCAAACCATAGGAATGATTAAAACAATTATTTTTGATTGGAAAAGAACTTTATATGACCCTGACAAAAGAACTTTGATTAAAGGATCTATTGAGCTTTTAGGGTTTTTAAAAAGTAAAAGAATCTCTATGGTTTTGATGGGTAAAGGAGGAAAAGATATGTATCAAGAAGTGAGTCGCTTGGGTGTAAAGAATTATTTCAACCATGTTATTTTCGCTGAAGGCACAAAAGATCCTAAAGTGTTTATCCCCCATATATCAAGCACTGACCCTGGAAAGACTGTATTTATTGGAGATAGAACCAGATCTGAACCTGAGATTGGTAAAAAATTAGGAGCAAAAACAATTTGGGTAAAACAGGGCAAATTTGCTAATGAAGAATCTGAAGATAGTAGTCTTCAACCTGATCACACAGTCACATCTTTAACTTCTTGCTTACAATTTTTGCAAAAAATTAAGTTTGAATCAAATTAATCCGGACAGATTCAGGGAGATCAATACTAAACAAAGTCGAATACAATATATTGACAATATAGATTATACTAATTAGTTAGATGACCGCCACTACACATGCACTTATTGCAGGAATAATTGCTCAATATGTTCCGGATCCGACCATAGGGATATCGCTTTCCGCCATTTCCCACCCAATTGTTGATCTGATTCCTCATTGGGATCTTGGTTCAAGTTGGAAAAATAAAAACAAAACATCGCTTTTTTTTCAAACCAGCGCTGATTTGATCTTTGGAACTTTCTTAACTTTCTTAATTTTTGGCAATACCACAAACCATCTATACCTTTTCATCTGCATACTTATCTCCGAATCCTGGGATATTTTCCAAGTACCGTATTTGCTACTAAATTGGAAATTCCTGCCTTTTTCGGCATTTTATAATTTTGGGCACTTAACAAATAGTAAAACTGGTATGTTTTGGGGGGTTATTTCACAATTTGCGACTATTGGAGGATTAGTCTTAATTCTTCGAACTATTTACTAATACTTCAAGATACTTGCTAAACTCTTTGCCTATTTCAGGATGAGATCTAGCTAACTCTACCACTGTTTTCATATATTCCAGTTTATTCCCTGTATCATAATACTTACCGTTTTCAATCTCTACTGCATAAACTGGAACTCCTTCATCGCGTAACATATTAATAGCATCAACCAGCCAAATTTCTCCTTTTTGTCCTGGCGCAAGCTTTTTCAACGCACCAAATATTTCCGGAGGCAAAATATAGGCCCCATGAGTGGCAATATTGGAAGGTGCATGTTCTGGATCAGGTTTTTCAACAATAGCCTTAATTTTATAAACATTTCCCTCCACCGGTTCCAGATCAGCAATACCATAACGGCTTAAATCTTCTTTTTTTTCAATCCTGATACCTGAAATAACAATACCCCCATATTTCTCATGAACTTTCAACATTTGAGACAACCTTGGCGGCTTGGAATAGATAAATTCATCTCCCCAGACAACAGCAAAAGACTCATCTTCAATAACCGATTCCCCTGATAAAACCGGTGTACCATTGCCGTATGGTCCTTTTTGTCTGATGTAAATAAAGTTTGCCATATCTGAAATACGCTTAATTCGTTCAAGGGCTTTTGCTTTACAACCATTAACCAGATTTTGAACCAAATCCTCATTAGGAGCATCAAAATGATCCTCAATTGCCCGTTTCGTTGCGCCAGTCACAATAATAATGTTATTTATACCTGAATCTACTATTTCCTCCACTACATATTGAATAACTGGTTTATCAACAATAGGAAGCATTTCTTTAGGCATGGCCTTAGTTTGAGGGAGAAAACGGGTGCCAAAACCTGCTGCAGGTATCAAAGCCTTTGTAATCTTTTTTGTCATAGTTAATTATTGTTCGAGCAACTAACGGGAACTTACTTAAATTATTGTATTTATTGTATCATAATTCTTAAAGTATCATGATTCTTAAAGAAAACCTCTTGACTTACTTCACTCACTTTGAAGAATGATTCTCACTTTGCTCTTTCAACATATTCTCCTAATTTTGTATCCACTTTAATTTTAGTACCAACTTTAATAAACATAGGCACTCTTACAATCAAGCCATTATCCATAGTTGCTTCTTTGAACACATTTGAAACTGTATTGCCTTTTTCCCCGGGACCGGTTTCAGCTACTACGTAAATTAAACTCATCGGCAATTCTAGTCCTAATACTTCGCCATCTGAAACAAGCAGTACAACATCTAACCCGTCTTTTAGATATTTTGTTTGGTTGCCCAAAGTAGAAACAGGAACAGAAAATTGTTCAAAACTCACAGGATCCATAAAGTTGAAAGTATCTCCGTCCTGATAGAGAAATTGGGTTTTTCTTTTTTCAGTATTTGCTCCGTCAACCTTTGCGCCCGTCATAAAAGACTTTTCAGTTACTGCACCGGTCCTGACATTTCTAACTTTTACTTTGATATTACCGGAACCTCTGCCGGTTTTAATGTGTTCATAAACAAGGACAAGGAAAACATCCTTTCCCTCTTTAAAAAATTTCCCATTTCTAAGTTCTGTTACTTTCAGTGCCATAATCAAAGAATTTTAGCATAAATATACTGCAATATAAACAAAATGATTAAACAACTAAAATCAACGCATTCGTGACATCAAACTTCGTATATCTAACCTCTATCCAGACTTGATTTAACTACCCGTAATATTGTCCACCCCCAGGGGTTAGATTTGTATTGACAGAAATTTGAGTAAATTTATCTTTGGATAACCAGTTCTGAAGGCACTGCAATATTTAATTGATCTTCAACTTCAACTAATCCTGCATCTAATCTTTCTATATTTCCTTTGTTAACTTTATATACATCCGCGTATCCTTCTAAAGTTGCCTCTATATTCATTAAGGAGCTTGTATGAGAATCCAAGGTTTCCTACACCTCATCCAGCTTATCATTCATTACGGATTGTTGGCCTTTTATCAAATCCGGCGTAGAAGAACGCATCATAAAATGTGCCTCAAGTTTTCTAACTTTATTATGTACTATTTCTAGTAGTTCCTTAATCTTTTTTAAGTCGTCACCTGCCATAGCTTTATTGTAAATCTGAATAGCAAAAAACTCAATTGGTCTTAATAAATATAACAAAGCTAGTCAAATTTTTCTAAAAACTTGCTAATATTCCTGCTGTCTCTTTTTAACCACTCTGCATTTGAATAAATCTGCTCCAGTGCCTGGGCAATTGTCCGCTTTGCTTCTGAAACAGAATTATTGGCAATGAACTTCTCTATCTCTTTAGCATCTGAAGCTTTTGTAAAATTACCCATTGGCAAAAAGATTTTGGGGAAAATATGGCCTCCGGCATATCTTTCTTTCAATAGTTCCCAGTTTCTCTTGACAAATTCCCACGCTAAATACCGGCCTGCGGGATTGCCCCAAACTGATGCCATAATCTGCAATGAATTTTGAAATCTGACATGTTTGGAAATGGAAAAATCCAAAGTTTTCTGCAACAGTTTCTTTGATCTAAAACAACCCAAACTCCTGCCGATCCTGTCTCTTTCCTGCTGATTATCCTCCTTTTTATACATTTTAATCAATCTTTGAAATTCCTTTAAGCTACCATTTTCTGCAACCAAGCTGTAAACACTGCTTAGAAGATCCGGATCAATTTTGCCTTTCCTGAATAATTCCTTAGCCTTTTTAGTAGTAGCTTCATCTCCAAAAGACCCTAGCTTGCGAAAAATAATTCCACGGAGCAATCCATCTGTGTGTCTCTCTGTTTTTTGCTTTTCCCAACCCAACTTTCCAGCTATCCCGGTGTAAAGCTTCCTTCCAAAGTGTTTAAAATTTCCGTAGCAGGGCTCGTCTGCCAGCAGACAGTTAAGTCTATTTAATTTCACAGTTAATTCTGCCCATACTATATAGTCTTCTTCATCAACGAAATTTTGTGCCAATTCAAGCGCCAAAGATGTTGGAGATTCACCAGCCTCAGCCAAATCAAAACTATCTCTTATAAGTCCTAGTCTATCTGGTGCGGGCAATCTGTTGTTTTTGATAGAATTTTCAAGTCTGCGTAAATAATTTCTTGGGTAATCTACTCTTACTAAAGAAACCTCTCCTAAATTTAACTTAACTTTAGTATTTGGGATAGTTATAGATTTTTTATCCATTAACTGTACCCCCTTTAAGGGAATACTCCAAATGGTTTTATCCTTTGTTTGCTGTTTGGAAATAGGGCTTGAGAAAAATCTGGATTGGGTAAGTTTTAATTTACTGCCTTGCTCTGAAACAGTTATCACCGGGTGTCCTGGCTCAGTAGTCCAGCACTCCATAATCTTTTTTACTGGTTTACCGGAGACTATTTCCAAAGATGTCCACAAGTCCGAAGTCTCAGCATTTTGATATGCAAATTTTTTTAAGTAATGCCTTAAACCATTTTGGAAATCCTTTTCACCTAAATACGACATCAGCATACGGAGAACTGATGCTCCTTTTGAATAACTGATTCTGTCAAAAATTTCAGAAATCTCTGCAGGATCACTGACTTCAACTTCAATTGGATGAGTATTTTTTAAGGAATCCAAACTAAATGCATCCCTCATCTCTGTTGCCACAAACTGAGTCCAAATATCCCATTCAGGAAAAATATGATCAATAGCAAAATATTCTACAAATGAGGCAAAACCTTCATTTAACCAAAGATCGTTCCACCATTTCATTGTCACTAAATTACCAAACCATTGATGAGCCAGCTCGTGTGCAATCACCAAAGCTACCCATTGTTTATTAGCAGAAGATGAACGTTCTTCGTCAATCAAAAGTGCTGACTCACGGTAAGTCACAGCTCCCCAGTTTTCCATTGCTCCTGCAGCAAAATCAGGAATGGCTATCATATCTAATGTAGGTAGTGGATATGGAATATCAAAATAATCTTCAAAAAATCGAGTGCATTTTACGGCAACATCCAGGGCAAATTCTGCCTGATTTTTTTTACCAGGCGTAGTAAATACTCTTACCAACTGCTCGCTTTGCCCCACTCGGTCTTTACGGAGCGGAGCTTCAATATATTCAAATTCTCCCACAATAAATGCCAAAAGATAGGTGGATACTTTAGGAGTTGTCTTAAATGCAACAATTTTATGATCAGCAGTTGCCATTTGCAGGTAACTGTTTTCATGTTCAATCAAGTCTGATTTTATAGTATTTGAAATAACTGTGTTATTGCTGGCTACTATTAAAGTCACATCAAAAATAGCTTTTTGCGAGGGTTCATCAAAACAGGGAAAAGCTCTTCTAGCATCAGTTGATTCAAATTGGGTAATAGCCAAATGCTTTTTAACTCCGTCAACCTCATATTGAGAACGGTAAAATCCACGCATTTTATCATTTAAAACACCTTTAAAGATAAGTTTTAGTTTACCTTTACCCTTTTGGATTTTTTTAGGAAAAGTAAAAGTGGCTGTTTCCGCACTTGGGTCATAAGAAATTTTACCGGCCCAAGTTTTTCTTTGTTGATGGATAAATTCTGCAGCTTCTATTTCCAATTCAACTGCATGTAGGGTAATCTGTTTAGTAGGTTTATCCAGCAATAAATCAATCGTTACCTGTCCAGTAAAAGTAAACTTATCCAGATCAGGCTTAAGCATTATTTTATAACGCTCTGGTCTGACATGAACCGGTAATCTAACATTTTTCTTCATAGTAATTCGTAAGTTTAGCTCAAGAGCTGATATAATACAACTTAAGCCGGAGTGGCGGAATGGCAGACGCACGCGCCTCAAAAGCGCGCGATCGCAAGATCATGTGGGTTCGACTCCCTCCTCCGGCACTTCAATTTTGTCAAAACTAAAAAACATTTTCTATTGTAGTTATGTTAAGAAATCTTGGTTTTTTTAGTTTCTGATTTTGCTGACGCGGGTCTTCCTCTGGCTTTTTCCATACCATAAAACTTAGTCCTATCAGCCCTAAAGATTAGTTTAATTTCTCCAATCGGACCATTTCGGTGTTTTTGAACATCCAAAGTAACCTGTTCCGGGTGCTCTGTATCCTCCCGCCAAATAAACATGACAACATCCGCATCTTGTTCAATTGCTCCTGATTCTCTAAGATCAGCTAGTTGCGGTCTTTTTATGCCTCTTTGTTCAACCGCACGGGAAAGCTGTGAAATTGTCAGAACCGGAATTTTCAATTCTCTTGCCAAATTCTTTAAATTCTGGGAAATTTCCGAAACTTCCTGTACCCTATTTTCCTGACTTCTGCCTTTTATAAGCTGCAGGTAGTCCACAATTAATAATTTTAAACCATGTTCTATTTGCAATCTCCGTGCTTTTGTCCGCATTTCGGAAATAGAAATTCCCGGGGTATCATCAATATAAAGCGGCGCTTCTGCTAACTCTCCCATTGCCAGGGACAATTTATCAAAATCGCTTTCCCCTAATTTTCCGGTTTTCAACTTCCATGCATCAATGTTTGCCTGACCTACCAATAATCTGTCAACCAACTCTTCCTGGCTCATTTCCAAAGAAAATATTCCAACAGGCAATCCTTGAGCAACTGCTACATATTGTGCAATATTCAAAGCCATTGAGGTCTTGCCTTGACCGGGACGGGAAGCTAAAATCAACAAATTTGAATTCTGCATTCCAGCAAGTTTTGCATCCAAATCCCGAAAACCTGTTGGGACACCCCGCAGTTTTCCAGAAGATTTTTGCAATTCATCCAAGCGGTCAAAAGACTCTGTTAAAACATCTTTAATCGGTAAAAAATCTCTATTTACATTCTCCTGTGATAAAGAAAATATTCCTATCTCAGCAGTTTCTAAAAGTTCTTCTACAGATTCTCCTTCATTGTAGGCTCTTTGAATTAAACTAGTTGCCTGGTCAATCAAATTCCTTCTTACTGCATGATCTTTTATAATTTTGGCATAGTGTTCGATATGAGCAGAGGTTGGAACAATATTAATTAAAGAAGCTAAATACGCAGTTCCTCCGACTTTATCATAAAAGCTTTTTCTTTTAAGCTCTTCTGTAACAGTTACCAAATCTATTGGTTCACGTCTTTCAAAAAGATTTTTGATTGCTTCAAATATCGCTCCATGTTGCTCTAAGCGGTAAAAATTTGAAGGCTGCAGTATTTCTGCAATTCGGACAATCGCATCTTTATCAATCAAAAGAGAACCTAAAAGAGATTGCTCTGCTTCTATATTTTGCGGAGGGAGTTTTACTACTTTAGCCATATTTTTTTCTAAACAACTAAGCGGGTTTTTATACACAAACAGATTAAATCTTATTCAAAACCACTACCTGTAATTCTTCTGACAATTTGTTTTTAGTTATTGAAAGCTTGGGCTGAGGAACCACTCCTTCTGTTCCCATCTCTTTCAAAAAGCCTTCAATTCCTTCAAGATCAAACTTTAGTTTTTCTTTACCGTCATCATGCAATAATTTCATTTTATAATGCATTGGGATAATTATTTTTGGTTCAAGCTGGGAAACAATATCAGAAGCCATCTTAGCATTAATTGTATAAATACCCCCAACAGGAATAAGTAAAATATCTGTTTGACCAATCAATGCAACTTGTTTCTCTGTTAACTGAGACTGTCCCAAATCACCCAAATGAACAATGTTTAAACCATCAAATTGTAAATGGAAAATGGTATTTAATCCTCTTTCGCTTCCTTCAGATTGATCATGAAAAGAATTTATTGCTGTTATCACAACCCCCAAAACTTCATATCCTCCGGGTTTACTGAAAACCATAGGAGCACTTCCTTCTGTTGCGGTAACTGCGGAAATAAAATTATGATCTTTGTGTTCATGAGTGACCAAACATACATCAGCTTGCAAATCCCTGGAAAGTTTTAATCCTGTAAAGTCCGGATCATACGGATCAATCACTACAGTTGCATTCTTGCCTTTTAATTTAAAACATGCTTGTCCGTACCAGTAGATATCCAT
>JAHIVD010000081.1 GCA_018816815.1 Patescibacteria group bacterium | reverse complement strand
TAGTTTTAGGTTGTACTTGAGGTTGTGATTGAGAAGGTGAAGCATCTTTACAAGATAGAGTATTTTTCGATAAAGTTATTTTATTATGCTCAGCCTGCATTGCCTTAAGATCAACAATTTCCTGATCTTTCTCCTGCAGTGTTTCCTGCAATATAATTACCCGCTGATTAAGCGAAGCTAGGGTAGTTTGCAGGTTTTCTATTTGGGATCGCAAATCAGCTTCACGCGAACCTTGAGACAGATCTTGAGGTAAATTTTGAGGCTTTAAAGGATTAAAAACTATCTCAGGCATAAAATGAAGCATAACATGAAGGCAGTTTAAGTAATACTACAAAAGGATATAGCGCTTGTCAATCAAAGCCTTAAAAGAAAAGCGACCTTAAAGGAGCATATACAATAATCAGGATTTGCACCAAAATAACTACTGCAACTGAGGCAAAAAGCTTTTTATTGGACAAAATCCCGTGATGTCTTCTCATAATGAAAGGCAGAATCATTTGCAAAATAATTATAAGGGTAAAGGTGATAGCCCGGGAAGTTTGAAGTCCCAAACTTTCAAAGGTAAAATAGAAAACTAAAAAACAAACAGCAGAAATTAACACTCCGGCGGTGATGATAAAACGTAAAGAATTTTTACCAAGCAAACCCAATCTTCTGCGGGGCGGCATTTTCATCAGGTGTCTTGAAGCACTGTCAAAACCTAAAGCTAAAGCAGGAGGCCCATCTGTAACAAAATTGATCCAAAGAATCTGAATAGGTAAAAGTGGTGCTGGCAAACCAGCAACTGCCCCTGCTCCAATTAAAAGTATTTCTGATAAATTCCCGGCAAGTAAAAACTTTATAACTTTTAAAATATTGCTGTAGATTAATCTGCCTTGTTCAATGGCCACAACTAAGGTTGCAAAGTTATCATCAAGCAAAATAATATCCGAGGCCTCTTTTGACACATCAGTTCCGATTTTGCCCATAGAAACCCCGACTTCTGCTTGTTTTAAGGCCAACACATCATTTACCCCATCACCTGTCACAGCTACTACCTCTCCCAGGGCTTGATAAGCTTTAACAATCCTGAGTTTCTGCTGTGGGGTAATTCTGGCAAAAATTCTAACTTTACTGATTCTTTGCAAAAGATCTTCTTCGCTTAAGTCACTGAGCTGACTACCGACCATAATTTCATCACCGGGAGATAATAATCCAATTTCTTCGCCGATAGTTTTAGCTGTTAATTCATTATCACCGGTTACCATTACCACCTTTATCCCGGCTTGTTTTGTCAATGCAATAGATACTTTTACCTCAGAACGGACTTCATCAGCAATCCCTACTAGCCCCAAAAACTCTTTATCTTCTGAAAACGCCAGCACCCGTAATCCTTTTTTAGCCATTTGCTGATACTTCAGCTCCCATTTCTCCTGGTCAGCTCTAGACAACTTGGAATCAACAAGTAAAACCTCCGGAGCTCCTTTGGTGTACTGCGTTTTTTTTCTGCCTTCTTCCCATAAAACAGTCATTTTCCGGGTTTCCAAATTAAAAGGAATTTCTTCAATGAGTTTGCCTTGCGATCTCATCAAATCAATATCCTTGCCTTGATCTTTTGCCCAAAGCAGAAGAGCTCCTTCAGTTGTATCTCCAAAAACATCAAAACTGTCTCCGTCTTCTTTCAATATTAAACTGGCGCTGTTGCAAAATACCGCACACTTTAGAAAATCTGCTTTTTTGGCGTCTTTAATATTAACTTCCTTAACCCGCATTTCATTTTTAGTTAAAGTCCCGGTCTTGTCCGTACAAATCACTGTGGCAGTACCCAAAGACTCAATTGCAATCATCTTTCTAACCAAAGCCTTTTTCCGATACATCTTCCGCATACCTAAGGCCAAAATTATAGTTACCACAGTAGGTAAACCTTCCGGCACTACAGCTACCATTAAAACAATGCTGTAAAGCAAGGTAGAAAGCACGTCGTAGCCTTGCAATATTCTTAGAATAAAAATCAAAGCTGCAACTACGAGGGCTCCCAACACTAAGGCTTTACTAAAACCAACCAGAGCTTTTTCAAAAGGAGTTTGTTCTTCTTCAATGGTGCTTAAGGTTTCTGCCAAGATTCCGAATTTGGTTCTTGCTCCTGTTTGTAAAACAAGAATCTTCCCCCGGCCTGAAGTTACGGTGGTGGCAAAAAAGACTAAATTTTCCTCTTTTTTTGAGGACTTCATCACTGGCAAGGACTCTCCGGTTAAAATAGATTCATTTATCTGCAAAGAATAACTTTCCAGAATTTGAGCATCTGCAGGCACTTTATCACCGGATTCCAAAATCACCACATCACCCGGAACAATTTTCGTAGATAAAACTTCAACCTGCTTACCATCCCTTTCTACTCTTGAGAGGCCGACCTCCAACTTTCGCAGAGTTTCTAATTCTTTAGAAGCCTTATATTCCTGCCAAAAACTTAAAAAAGTGTTTAAAATTAAAATCCCGCCAATTAAAAAAGTATCTAATCTGTCTCCAATCACAAAAGAAAGGATAGCAGCTCCCAGCAGAAGATAGGAAAAGGGATTTTGAATCTGTCTTAATAATACTTTTAGAGCAGAAATATTTTGCTTCTGTGGTAACTGATTTGGGCCGTATTTTATTAATGCCTGCTGTGCTTCGCTGGAAGTAAGTCCTGATTTTATCATGCTAATAAATTAATAGGTATAACTATTAGAAGAATACCTGCGGTATTTAAAATATATGTTAAAACAGCAATTTCACTATATTTTGATCTGGAAGCCCCAAGCATTAACAACCCTAATTCATCCGGAAAAGGGGAGGCTATGATTAAAACTCCTAAAAGGGGAGTAATAAAACTTAAATGGAGTTTTTGCAGTAACCGGTTAATTTTTTTCAGATGTAATTCCTTTGAAATCAGGTTCAAATCAGAAGATAAACTTCCTCTGAAAAACTTTATTAAAATAATGTCTCCTAGTGCTGCACCAAGACCTGCCAGAAGAGCTGTCAGAACAGGATTAGTTCCTTGTGCCAAAACAATCAGCATAGCCACAGAAATAGGGGCGGTTAAAAAGGATGTATAGAAAATTCCTGCGATAATTTCTGTAACGAATCTGAAAGGAATAACAGTTTCAACTAAACTAATTAGATCACCGCTTTTAATTAACCACCAGGCAAAACTTAAACATAGGATAAAAAAAACGGTTCTAAAAATAAGTTTTCTCAGTTTTGGCTTCACAATTATAGTGTAACAGAAAACATTAACCGCAATCTAGTCATTTTTTTTTAATTTACATTTTTGATTCAAATGAGATTAACATTTGGGATTGACATATTGAAAAATTTGATTCACTATTAAGATAGAGGGGGTGAGAAATTTGCAAATTCTTATAGCACTGGTCTTAAATGCAGTTGCATTGCTTTTGACAGCTAATATTGTCCCTGGATTCAGGGTTGAAGACTTTACCACAGCTGTCCTTGCAGCCATAGTTTTGGGAGTAGTTAATACTTTCATTAAACCAATCCTAAGTTTTCTAAGTGCACCTTTAACAATTGTCACTTTGGGATTATTTGCTTTTGTGATAAATGCAGTAGTTCTATTTATTGTGGCAGCAGTCGTATCAGGAATTGTGATTGATGGTTGGATGCCAGCCATTTTGGCAGCAATTGTCTTATCAATTGTTTCAACAATCTTAAATACACTACTAAAGGACTTAGGGAAACTAAAACTGACATAGTGATTGAATTCCAAAGATCAATTTATCGTCCTAAGCGATTAACAAAGAATCTTTTTAAGATTTTAGAACAATCTTTAAATTGATCAGGAAACTAGCTTAGTCAAGATCAGAATAATAACCAAATATCACTCATTGTCCAAAAAGCAGGAGTTAACACTACGGGAATAAATTTGAGTAGTTGAGGCGTTGAAATGCCCAAGCATCTTTTGAACAGATTGAACATCTGTTCCGTTAATTAATAAATCAACAGCAAAACAGTGACGCAGTGTTTGCGGAGTTGCTTTAATAGGAATTCCTATTTTTTTTACATATTTTTCTACAATCCGTTCAACAGATCGGGAAGTCAATCTCATGGCTTCTCCGCTATCAGTTAAATCAACTTTTCCCTGAAAACGGATAAAAAGCGGTTTAAATGTGTCTTGACGGACTGCTAAGTACTTTTCCAGCCACTCACAAGCACTATCAGATAAAGATATCTCACGATTTCTTCCTCCTTTGCCAAAAATGCTAAACTTGCCTCCTTGCAAATTAATGGTGTCCCTGTCTAATTCAACCAGCTCAGATACCCTAAGACCCGTAGAAAACAATGTTTCCAGGATTGCCCGATCCCGAAGCCCACCTTTGCTGCTCATGCTGGGAGCACTCAGAAGAGATCTAAGTTGAGTTTCTTTTAGAATTTTAAGAGGAATCTTCGAATCATTTTCTCTCAATTCAACTTTTTCAGCAGGAAGTGTTTGCATATTAATTTTTGCAAGATACCGTAGAAATACCCGCAGTGCTATCATAAAATAATTTTGAGTCACTTTTTTTAAAGGTTCTTTGGTTTTCGGATCTGTCCATTTAGAAAGATAGAGTCTGTATTTTCTTATTAAGTTTAAATCTATATCTTTAGGATAAATATTGCTCGTCTGTCTTAAGTTTGTCGAACGGACAAATTCTAAGAAACGGTTTAAATAATGAGTGTAGTTTCTGATGGTTAACTCAGACACATTACGTTCCTGCTTAAGATATTCTAAAAAGTCAGTGATAAGATTGGACAACTGCATCAGAAATATTGTACGACAAAAAGGGGGAAACTTTCAAATTCTAAGATCAATTTTCAATGATTCAATTTGTAAAAAATTAAAAGTCCAACAATTGAATTTAATTATAAAATTTAATAATAATTTAGAAGTTATTCTAGAGTAGTGCTAATCCCAGAATCCCTAAAACAGTTAAAACCCCTCCAACAATTGCTACTGTAAAAGTAAATTGTTCTGAACCAGCCGGCGGCAGAGTCGGCTTCAAAGGTGCAACAGTTGCTGATGGAGTAGAAGCTGGAGCTCCTATTGGTTTATAGGTTGAAATTGGAAGCGGGGACGACGAAACAGTACCACAAGTTCCGGTTCCAACCGTATAATTTCCGTTTACAACCGAGTTTAATACATCTACTACTGTATCTCGCTCAACTACATTAGAATCAGTAGTTTTAGCCTTATCATTGGAATCAAAATCAAAAATAATTTGAGTTGCCCCTGTAGCTGCTTTATCATTCACTGTAAAATTCACTGTAGCAAGAGTGCCTTTACCTGTAAAAGGTGTGCTGACGGAGGCAAGGCCGGAAATGGTAATTTTCCCGCTTTGTGCGTCAATGTTATTTCCCGGGAAATCAGGGTAAATAGTACCATTTGCTATTGAAACAGCAGTAAATCTTGATACATCATAGATGATGACTGCATCACTGCCGTCTGTCTGAGCTCCGCCTGTATCAAGATTCACATTTAAAGTAAAACTACAATCTCTATTAAACGTTCCTGATGCCGGATCCAGGGATAAAACAGCAGACTGGGCAAAAACTTCAACCGGAGAAGTTAAAAAAAACAAAACAAACACAAAAAGAGAAACTGCATATTTTATCATTGCACAACAAGCTCCAAATTTACTACCTGTTCAAGTATATCCTTAGAAATACCTGTCTCTACTAAATTGGAATCTATAGTAGAGCCTTTACCCTTAAAATCAATAGTCAGCAATGTTGTCCCGGCAATTTTTGCTCTAAAATTTATAGCAGCAAATTGTCCTATACCCCCAAACCCGTCCTGTGAATTGTTAATACCTGAAACAGCAATCAAACCCTTGCCCGCATCTACAGTCATATTAGGATACTCTTCAAAAATACGACCTTTTAGTAATCCTCCTGGAGTAGCCTCAAGAATTTTAGGATCATAATTTATTATTACATCAACTCCATTTACTGCCTGTGAACCTGTATCAATATTAACAGCAACTGGTACAACTTCATTTATCTGATATGTGTTTTTTGGAACATTTAGTAAAATTTTACCTGCTTTTAATTGTATTGGTAGCCTGCCTTCAACTGGGGGAACAGGCAGTGTTAGCACCTGAATTGCATATATTAATTCCGCCAGTAATATCAACCCTAAAATCAAAAAGATAAATCTAGGAAGAGAAACAAAACTTTTTATTCGTACTATCAGGTTATTAACCTGATTATTTTCTTGAACATTTAAATCATCCATATTTTTAGTTTCGTTCATAGTTCTAGTTTAACTATAATTATAATCCGCGTCTATAATCATCTTGTACTACACTTAGCAACTTTTTGCCAGCCCAAAAATATCATTATGGTAATGGACTTGCACTCGGACTTGCAGTTGGGCTAGGACTAGAGCTTGCACTCGCACTGGGAGAAGGTGATGATGCTATGGCTCCGCTTGCGCTGGGACTTGGATTGACACTTGGAACAGGAAGCGCAGCTGTTGGTTCCGCATGATCAGAATCTCCAAAATCATATCTCATGCAAGCCCAATCAATAGAATTAACCTTACCATCCTGATTAAAATCTGCAGGTCTACCTGTAGCATTTCCGGAAATATTCCACTCACGGTTCATTTCTGATTTATCCAAAGCGTTAATTATCCCATCTCCGCCGTCCAATGGAAAAATATCACCAACAGGCAAAACGAAATCGGGAACGCTAACTGTACCGCTACCAGCTATAAACGGGACATTTCTCCGCAATGACTTTGGCGCCTTAAGTGACAAGATATATCCCTTGCCGTCTTCCAATCTTTGAGTCAATCCCTGAACAATTCCATTTCTATCAATCTTAACTATTTGCCGTATCTTCCTTCCTGCTTCGTCCACCAGAACCATACTTACATTCTCTGTATCATTAGAAGCTAGTGCCCTGCAGAAAACCTTGGCTCCTAAGGAAAGTTGCGAAATGGAGCTACACTGACCGGTTCCTGTTTGCCCTTCCGTATTTGCAAAAGTTACCGATAAAGCTTGTCCTGTTTGAGCATTCTGCAAAACTGCCTGAATACTATCATTAGTCCATGATCTTATTTGTAAATTAGTATCACCGCTTTTTACAGTCCCTTTGTCTGATCCAAAATTTTGCCCCATCAAATTCAGGATAGCGCTGCTGTTTTCAAAACTCAAAGAGCAACCGGTCATAACCGGATCAGGACCAAGTAGTTTAATCTGATCTTGTGCGATAGTTGTTTTTCCGGCAGAATCCTTAAATTGCACAAAGATAAACTTCTGCCCCGGCGCTGTATCTATAAAAGAATAAGTAATTGGATTTAATGCAACTTCAGTTGTGTAATCCTGCCATTCAGCTGAATCTAAAGCAGCATGGTCTTCCGCAATCCTAAACTCCTTAGTAGTGGCAGAGACGGTATTGGGAGCAGAACCTCCACAGCTTGAATAACATTGATCTGATTTAACGCTTTGACAACCGCTTGGATCAATCTTGCACCAATCTTTAACAACATTTGCCTGATTACCACAGCTTGTATCCCATCCCCAGCTTGCGTAATTTTGTAAAATATCTGGTCTTTTTAACAAAACACATTCACTGCATGCATCCAACCCTTGACATCCAGCAGGTCCACCACTACCTTCTCCGGTAGCACAACCAGACTCTGATCCATCTCCAATGTATCGAAGTTGTAAACATCTGTTGTTTGTAGGATCACCAACAGGACCTTCAAATTCATAACACCAGGCACTCGTATTTGGATCAATCCATTGCGGCTGATCAGTATTTTTAGGACAGTCCTCGTTTGGATTAGTAAAGTTTGTTGTAGGGCATACTTTTTGACAGTTATCTATGGCAACATATTGATGTAGTCTATCACATACACCTGGGTTGTTAATCCCTAACTCGCTCGGAGTAAAAGTTGCCTTACATTCTCGAGTGCCCCTGCTTGTACCACCACCAGGAGGAGCAGGAACAGCAGGAGGAGGAGCAGATGTTCCACAGCCTGCCCCACAATTAGGAGAAGGGTTCTTGACGCTCTTAAAACTATACTGATCCTGTCCGATACAAGTTACTAAACCTTCGTCACACCCATGACACTCTGGCCAATTATCATTAACTTTTTTTGTTCCATCACTACATGTTTCTATAGCATATACTGTTTTAATTAATACTCCTTTAATTAATACTCCAGAATTTTGGACTGTTTTGGAAACAGACGCTGCGCCGGTATCAGGTAGACCTAGTGGGGAAGTAAGCTGAATTTGGATCTGGGGGTCAGTAGCAACCCAAGTACGATCGCTCTTTTGTCTAACATTTGGACCTGTAAATACAATCGGATCATCAGTAGCACTGGATTTGATAATTTGCTGCGTTCTGGCAAGATCAACACCCAAAGGAATACCAAGAATAAGTATACCTAAAACAAGCAGATTGATAAGATTTTTTTTATTGCGAAACAAATCTCCCGCTTCGTTTTTGAAATAATCTAAAATTTCTCCCATTAAGTATAGAAACCTTTCTTTAATAGTGTACCAAATTCTTCAATATGTCAACACCCCGCAATATTCCCCATAGAAATCCGGCATTAGTATTACAATGAGTATTACAATATGAATATGCAAAATATTACCAAGATTACCCTTAGCTGGGAGCTATATGAAACAGGGATACCCAAAACACATATTGCTTCAAGACTGGAGGTTAACAGAGATACCATCAGATTATGGATTAAAGGAATTGAGAGACTGGGACTGCTTGGGTTTTTAGACAGTTACATTCAAGCTAAAAAGGGTCAGAGGGTTAAAAGGCAGGTAAACCCAATACTCAAACGGTGGATCTGGGAAATCAGAGAAAGGGAGATGGATTGTTGCGGTCAAAAGATTCAATATTTCCTGGATAAAGAACATGGAGTTAAACCGGCTATATCTAAAATCTATGAAATTTTGGCTGAGAAATATGTCATCAAAAGCAAATGGAAGAAAAACCAGAAAAGAGGACCTGTGCCCAAAGCTTTAAATGCCAGAGAGGTAATCCAAATGGATTCAATTGATTTTGGACAAGTGTTTGCCTTTACAGGCATAGATATTTACTCTAAAGAAGCTGATGTGATGCTTCGGCCGTCACTGACTGCTAAAGATGGGGTAATATTCCTGGATACATGTATGACAAGAAGATTTAATGGACATTCAGATTTAATCCAGGCTGATGGAGGATCAGAATTTAAGGATGAGTTTAAGAGAAAAGTCTATCAGTATACAGACAGGTTTAGGGTAGCCTCACCTTACAAGAAGAATGAACAAAGCTATATTGAATCATTCAACAGAACAGTCAGGAAGGAATGCTTAGGTTGGGCAAAATACAGAGGTAGTCAGATACCACAGCTTACTCTGGTTGTTAACCAATTCCTAAACAGATATCATTATCATAGACCGCATATTAGTTTAGGCATGAAACCACCTTTAGAAAGGAGTTAGTGCCGGATATTTACGGGAACATATCGGTTCACCTTATCGATGTTACACGAAATCTAAAAAAATAAACATAAACAAAGTCTCAAATGATATAATATTCTGTCATTATGAAGATTCTAAGCGTAATTCAAAGGGGGCGTGGTAAAACATTGGAAAATTCAGACTTCGCAAATTAGGAAAACTGAGATTTCGTATTACATTAACAAGATGATGCAACGTTTGCTGAACCGGTAGTAAATCACGTATTTTATTGTTACAAGACAAAGACTTCAGCAAGCATACAACGAGCACTGCCTCCGCCAATTGTTTCTATAGTAGGAATATCAAGAGAAACAATATCTCCACAACTTAACAGTTGTTTTTTTTGATCCTTAGTAAAGACGCTATAAGCTGTAGTAGACATTATGATTCTATTTTTTCCCAAAGCAGACCGCACTTCCAATACATTCCCGCAAAAAGAATGCATTTGTTCTAAGGTGATTGAAATTATCTTCACACCCGATACTTCCAGTTCACTCTGAACAATACTGCGCTCTTGAGCATTCTTTATTGCCTCAAGACATACAACAGAGAAACTAGCACCAATATTCATAACTAAATTGGTGTGATAAATTGGCTCCCTGTTTTTACCATATGCATGAAATTTGATTGACCGGTAATTTGTTTTCGCACAAAAATCATCCAAGGCTAGTAAAGACGTTCTGGTAGATTCATTAGCAAAAACTACTTTTCTTCTGCGGTCAAAGACCAAGCTACCAGTGCCTTCAAGAAAACGCCCTGAAATCTCGTGATGAGAAAAATCCAGGACAGATGAAGGATTAATTTTTAACCCTAAAACTTGACTAACTTGAACCAATTGTCTTTCATTTCTTCTGTTTGAAGCAAGCATAGGATATAAAACAACACCTATGCCGTCTATTTCGCTATGAAAGGAGATCCAATTGTTGGGAAAAACTGCATCAGGAGTATTTACATCTGTTCTGCTTGGACATACAACTACTTTTACGCCATTTCTACGCAATAACTTGACTGCTTTGTTAAATTCTATTTTAGCTTTATGAAGGATTTCTCGGGAACCAGAATAAAGTTTATTCTGGAAAACATTAGTACTGGCTGTTTGGTCATTAAAACCAAAACTATCAGGACTAACCATTAAAACAGTATTTGTTATTTGAGCAGTTTTCTCTACTAAAGGTGCTTGTGATTTGGCCATATTGTTAAACGTAAAGAATACCACATCTCAAAGGGATAATTGCCGAATATGGGCAATATGTTAAGTGAGCTCTGCATTATTACATATAAACAATAAGCAAAACCTGAATTTTAAATGATTCGTCATTACTGAGAACAAACCAATGAAGCAATCCCGATTGAATCAGGCAATAAGGATTTGGAAAACGAAGTTGAAATATCCTGCAAATATAAAGCAGGTTTTCTTTTAGACATAACTTACTTCTCTTAATATTTCATCCTCAATAACTGATTTTAACGCCTTTTTTGTAACCAAATCGACTTTTTTGCCAATAAGTTTACTCAAAAAAATTTCCAACTCGATAAATTTGAAAAACCCTAAAGGTTTGGAGAATTCAACCAAAATATCAATATCACTCTTTTTCCCCTCTTCTCCTCTACTGACAGAGCCAAAAAAACGCCTATGTTTTCCACACCATATTGATCCTATAAAATACCTATATTTTTCTGGAAAATGCCTTTTATTTGATTTATATTCATACAAACATTATACCATTGCCCGACCATATGGACCAAAGATATTTTTTCCATCAAATACTAATTGACCCCTAAGAACTACTTTTTTAAGCTTGCCTGTAACTTTCATCCCTGCAAACGGAGTCCAGCCGCATTTTGTTTGTAAATTTTCATTCTTGAAAACATAACTTTCATCCATATCCACCTCGATCCAGGTTTTTTTCTGTTCGGGTATACCAAAAATCTTTTTAGGATTAGTAAGGGTGATCTCAATTAGTTTCTCCTGGCTTAATTGCCCTTTATTTACAGCTGTTAACAGAAGAGGTAGTGTAGTTTCCAGTCCAGGCACACCATTGGGTATTTTCTTCCCTGTCTTTTCCTCTTTAGTGTGCGGAGCATGATCAGAGCCAATCATATCAATTGTACTGTCTGTGAGAGCCTGCCATAAAACCTCCTGATCCTCTTTGCTCCTAAGAGGCGGTTTCATCATCCCATATGAACCCAATCTTTTAACATCTTCTTCAGTTAAAAACAAATGGTGACAAGTTACTTCGCAACTGATATTTAAACCATCTTGCTTAGCAGCTTTTATAACTTCAACTTCTTCTTTTAAAGAAACATGGCAAACATGCAACTTATTGTTAAACTTCTTAGCTAAACTGATTGCTTTTTTTAAAGTATCTGCTTCTGCATGAACCATAATTGGTTTTTCTTTTGTCCAGGCAGAAAAAACCTCTTCCAGTACAAATTCATCTTCTATTAAAAGTTCCCCGGTAGTGTGATTCATATAGAGTTTAAGACCAAAAACCAGATCTTGAACTTTTGAAAAATATTGAATACTTTCCCTGCTTGCTCCGAAATGGAATCCGACATCGGAAAATAACTGACCTTTGGCCAGATCTATTTTTTGCTGCAAAGCTTCAGGCGTTACAGTAGGAATAGGATTGTTCGGCATATCTAAAACCGTTGTAAACCCTCCGGCAATTGCTGCTTTTGTACCTGTTTGGAAATCTTCTTTTTGGATAGCTCCTGGCTCACGAAGGTGCACATGAGGATCAATCAATCCTGGAAGTCTAATTAGATTTTTCATTAAGAACTATATCAATACCTTTCCTGCCATTGTAAACAATCCTTAGCAAAACTATCTTTCACGGGTTGAAAAGATCGCTACACTAATCGTTCACGACGACATTTTACTAATTCTATTCTAACAAAAGACCAACGTTTTTGTTAGAATGATTTTATGGCCAAAAAGAATAATCGGAGATTTATATTTCATAAAGAGTTAATGAAACAGTTGGTAACTCTGTCAACCTCAGCCTTTGGTTTCACTGCAGCTTTGGCCTGGAATGATGCGATTCAACAAACAGTTCAACAATTTATTGAACCCAAACTTCCTGGATCAGGCATCTTATCAAGGCTCATTTATGCTCTCTTAGTAACCATACTCGGTGTAATCATTACTTTTCAACTATCCCGTTTAATCTCCAGATAGTAAATTAAACAATAATGCTTCCCAAGCTTGACTATATCGAAATTTCTGTAAACTTACCATCCTCTAATCTCAAAATCCGAGCTTTGTCTGAAAAACTTTTTGGGATGTTTCCCAATTCAACTGTGGCAATAATTGTTTGCTGTTTGCTCACCACTTCTACCACATGAGCCCGATGGTTTGCGTCCAGTTCGGAAAAAACATCATCCAAAAGCAGTATCGGTCTTTTGCCTAAAACCTTAGCCATATATTCCAGTTGAACTAATTTAAAAACCAAAGTAGCTGTCCTTTGCTCCCCTCTGGAACCATAATTAGCCAAATTATGCCCCTCTAGCAAAATATCAAAGTCATCCCTATGCGGCCCGATTAATGTAGCTGCTACAGCTACTTCCCTGCTGTTTGTCTCAATTAATTTTTCAACAGTAACTTCACTGGGTTTATATGCAAATCTGAATTTACCCAGTGACTTTTCCAGAGAGTTTATTGCAAAGAGAGGAACCTGTCTTGTATATTCAAAGAAACTTTTTCTTTTTTCACTAATCACTTTTCCTTGTTCAATCAAACCGTCTGTCCAATAATCTAATTCATCTTTTTTACCATAACCTTCTCTGATCCTTTTTAATACCCTATTCCTGGCTGTTAAGAATTGTTCATAACTAGTCAGAGCTTTTTTGTAATTAGAATCTATCTGAACAAGAACCAAATCCAAATGCCATCTCCTAAGACTTGGGGACCCTGTTACTAAATTAATATCAGCCGGATAAAAAATAACTGCAGGCAAGTTTCCAATAAAATCCGTAATTCTTCTCGGAATTCCATTAACTAAAACTTTCTTTTTAAACTCAACTTCCTCTGTCGGTCTATTGATAATCACTAAAAGCTCTGTTTCTGCGCCAATTACCTCCCCTTGTATCAAAGCAGACTCATTCTCTACCAAAAAACCCTCTACTTTGGTAAATTCTTTCCCCTCTTTGATAAGTTCTTCTTCTTTTTTAACCCGTAAAGATTTAGTGGTGGAAAGAAGATAAATTGCCTCCAATAGATTAGATTTACCAACTGCATTATTGCCTATAAAAACAGTTGGTCTCTGGTCGAAATTCAGTTCAAAATTTGAATAATTTCTAAAATTTGTTAAATCTAATCTTTTTAAAAACATCTTTCATAGCAACCAAATCTAAACTAACTTTTCTCTTTCCAGTGTCCAACTCCCAAAAATTCCCTAACTCTGCCGGACAAATCATTTCTCTTGAAAAATAAACTGGGGTTTAATCCAAAAAGTCCTATTAATATAACCAAAATGCCTAGTCCGATAAATATCGGAGTTGTGCCAAAAATATCAGACAAAACACCTGTTAAAAAGATTGGAATCAAAGAAAGTGCAGACATGACAACCCCTAAAACAGAGTAAACTTTACCTCTATCCTTGTCCGAAGTGTTTTCTTGTAAAACAGTCTGTGATGGAATCAAAATTGAAACTATTGCAACTCCTATTAAAAAAGATCCTATTACTAAGATTTTAGAAAGCGGCAATTGATAGAAAAAAGGTAGGGGTTTTGGATAACTAAGATATTTAATGGCAGGAGAAATAATCGGGGCAATTCCAACCAAAAACAGCATTAATCCGCTAAAACAAATTGCTTTAGCAACTAATTTTCGTCTGATCATTCTGCTACCGTACCTGCCTAGAATCACTCCTCCTGTAATAATCCCCAACCCCAGCGGAATTACCAAAACATACGATACATCTGTTGCTTTGATATGCAAAGATTTTTCCAAAAAACCCGGAGCCAAAACTGCCATAATACCTATTCCTATTTGCACCCCTGCTAAAATTAGAATTGAAGACAGTACTGCCAATTTTCCTCTAATTAGTTTTATTGTCTCCATAATTTCTGTACCGCCAATTTTCCATATTTCAAAGCAGTCCCTTGTTGACAAAGCAGCAAGCAGTCTTCTGCCCTGACTATCAGGTGCAGCTTGAATAGCAGGAAATAAAAGTGAAAGTAAAAATGCTGCAAAAAGAACTATTCCCCCAAATCCAAAGATAAAATCAATACCGAAATGATTGATTAATGGTCCTGCTAAGCCAAAACCAATCAAGAACGTTGAATAAAGTGTTGCTGAAAATAGTGAATTTGCAGTTAATAATTGATTTTTCTTAACAACCAAAGGTATGGCTGAAGCTTCAGCAGGTGCATAAAATTGACCCAATGCATTAACAAAAAAGGTGACCAATAAAATCGCCGGAAAACTTCCTTTCAAAAAGATTAGGCTGAAAAACAACAGGCACAAGAAAAAATCAATCGCCATTATGATCTTGCGTCTGTCAATCAAATCCACCAATACCCCGGAAAAAAGCCCCAGCACAGCAGCCGGAAGATAAATTGCAAAGAATAAAGCAGAAACAGCAGTATTAGAGTCTGTTAACTGAAAAACCCAAAGAATCAAAGCAAAATTCAGAGAATTAAAAGAGAGTTGAACCAGAACTTGGTTAACCCACAAATTTAAAAAGCCCGGATTTACAATCACAGAAGCAAAACTAGGTTTATCAGTCATAACAGATAAAAGATATTATAACTTATTTCCCTTTTGCAGGTTATAGAAAATAGCACCTGTATTTATTTTTGACAATTAGGGCAAAGATATGTACCTCGGCCTCCCAAAGTAATTTTTTTGATCTTACCAAAACAATCTTTAAAACCACCAGAACGCAAACTTCGCTTGCAAGGATAGCCCTCCTTGCCGTAAACATGTGCATAATCTAAAAAATACCCTTTACGTCCTTCAGGATCTACAAAATGAACTCTAGTTGACCCACCGTATTTTATCCCGTCCTTAAGCACTCTGACTATCCCTGAATACAGCTTTTGAAACTGCTTATCAGACATACTGCTTACTTTAGTACACGGATCGATTTTAGCATCAAAACAAGCCTCATTAGCATAAATATTCCCTACTCCGGCCACTACTGATTGATCCATAATCGCTACTTTCACAGGCATGCTCTTGTGTTTCATTAAATTGTTTTTAAGGATTTTCCAAGTGAATGTTTTTTTCAATGGTTCAGGCCCTAGTTTTCCTAAAATCTCTTCACTTTTAATTTTTAATTTTGAACCTTGAACTATTTTCACCCACCCAAATTTCCGCTGATCATTAAAATACAAATGCAACCCATCAGAAAAACTAAATATCACTCTTGTATGAGAATTTGGCATTTCGTCCAACATGTTTCTTGTGGGGTGTCCGCCTATAAATTTACTACTCCCTACTGTCTTCAGTCTACTCCCTTCCCATATTAATTGGCCGGACATTTTCAGATGAAAAAGCAGAGTTATTAATTGTTTTCTATTAACTCTTAACTTTTCTTTTTTTACCAACTGCGAATTATCAGCAGCTAATAGTCTATTTTTTGCCAGATCCATACCGAGCAGCTTACCCCTTCTCCAGATTTTCAGTATAGTTCGATCTTCTGCCAGACTAGAATTTCCTATAAAAGATTT
>JAHIVD010000080.1 GCA_018816815.1 Patescibacteria group bacterium | reverse complement strand
GCTCACTCTATAACCCATTCTGACATAACGGATTTCAGCGCCGATCATCCTGCTTAAAATGTCTCTAATCTCATCTTTTGCCCGTTCTGCTTCCAGAATCTCGCTTTTTTTCGTTGGAGAATAAACACTCCAATCAAACCGAATACCCAAATGCTCAAGGGTATTTACTTCCTGATTTCCAATAATGCCATAGATATCAATGAGCCTTACCCCGTATTTAACAAGCTGCATTTTCATATGATCGTAAAAGTAAGAACCGCCTCTGGTAAATCTATCTATAGATTTAATGACAAAAAGTTGGATATTGTTTTTGGGACTTTTGCAATAATCTATTGCTTCCTGTACCGGCTGCTCCTCTTTTGAAGCAGATTCCATGAAGATGAAAAACTTTTTTACATTGATATTATGAGCTTTAGCAAATTGTTCTATCTGTTCTTTTTGAGCTTGGGGGGGAATCACCCTGCAAACCCTGTTTGGTAGAGGATACTCTAATGGCTGCTACTGCATTTTCCATATTAAATTGTTCATTCATGCTGCTGAAGCTTTATTTCTTTCTTCTAGAATTCTTTCAATTATGATATCGGCAATGGAGTTTAAACGGTCTTCTATGGATAAAGTTGACATTGGCAGTCTGACTTTTCTGCCTACTTTCTTAACCTGAGTTTGAGTATGATTTTGTAACCTTAATTGATTCATGGCAGTTTAAAATTTAGCCTCAAATTATAACTATAGTTATAATTTTAAGTTAATTAGAAATAGTTGTCAAGAAGTAAAATAAGGCTAAATTTGACAAATCTAACCCTATCTAATACAATATAACCTAATTAAGATATAAGAAAGGTATTTTATGACCGGAAAGACTAAATTTGATAGGAGGCTAACTCAAATTCCATCTGAGATTGTAACAAAGATAGCTCGCGTTGATGAGTTAAAAGGTCAGTGGTCTGCTGGGGCTAATTTAAATCCCTATCTTCTGGGGAGATTAAAAAGATCAGTGTTAATCACCTCAACAGGTGCTTCAACTAGAATTGAGGGAGCTAAACTTTCTGATGAGGATGTAGAAAAGTTAATGCAAGGTATTGCTATCCAAAAATTTGCAGATAGGGATAAACAAGAAGTTCAAGGATATTATGAATTGTTACAAAGTATCTTTGAGGCTTGGGATAGTATTAAATTTTCTGAGAATACCATTAAACATCTTCATCAAGAACTTTTAAAATATGTAGAAAAAGATACTACCCATCGAGGTAAGTACAAAAGTATAAACAATCAAGTTGAGATGGTTGATGAGCAGGGAAGAAGGTTAGGTATTTTATTTGATACTACTCCAGCCTATCTTACTCCCAAGCAAATGCAAGAGCTGGTGGAATGGACTCAAAAAGCTTTAGGGGAGAAAAAATACCACCCATTGCTGATTGCCGGTAACTTTCTAGTGGAATTTTTAAATATCCATCCTTTTGAGGATGGTAATGGAAGGCTATCAAGAATTTTGACTAACCTGCTTTTACTTAAAGAGGGCTATTTATATATGCCTTATGTTTCCCATGAGAAACTAGTGGAAGATAAAAAGGTTGACTACTATATAGCCTTAAGAAAAAGCCAGAAGACTTTTAAAACTAAAAATGAAAATATTACTAATTGGCTTAATTTCTTTTTAGATATAATCTTAACTCAATCTCAAGAAGCTATAGATTTGATTTCCTCTGAAAACATAGAGGTTATATTATCCAATAAGCAACTGGCTATCTGGAATTATCTCCAGAATGTCCCTGAAGCAACACCACAAGAGATTGCTGATAAAACTGGTATTGCCCGTACCACAGTGAATAAAACAATTATTAAACTCCTTAAACTTAAAAAGATTGAAAAATTAGGACTGGCAAGAAGCACTAGGTATCGTAAACTTAACTTAATTAATTATTAAGCTACTCATCACCTTATAATAGTTGTCAAAAAGAAAAATCTGTCTTTTTATTCTCTGTGCTATAATCCCATTAGTTATTCTCTGCCCGATTCGACCCTGACATATGAAAAATATTGAAGGACTAAGGGCTGATTATTGGTTCAATAAGTTAATAAACTTTCTATTTCACCTCAAAGATAATTTTACTCTGCGAAATGAATATTTCTTCCTGTTTATCATTGTTTTTATCACTTTTATCCTAGTATCCCTTATAAGGAAAATTCTGCGAATTAAAAAGGCAATAACAGAGCCTTCTATGCTGCTTGAGCTTACCCCACCCTCCTTTACCGAGCAGGAATCCTATACAACAGATCAGCTTTTTTCCATCATTCATGCGATAGGAAATCAAAGGTCGTTTAAAGATAAAATAATTGGAACTAAAACAAAATTCTCACTGGAGATAGTTTCAACTCAAAATCAGGGTATCAGATATATTGTAAGAACTTCCCCAAAACAGGTAAATACTTTAAGAAAAAATCTATTATCCTACCTTCCTTATTTGAGAGTTAAAATAGTCAATGAATATTTGCCAGAAGATACTGAAAACCTAAAAAAATATTTCTACAAAATTATCGAGTTTAGACTCTCCAAGCATTTTGCCTTTGCGCTTAAAAAGCAAAGCGAGTTAGAAAGACATGATCCAATTGCCTATATCACAGGCATGATGACAAAACTATCCCCAAATGAACTAATTTCCTTACAGCTTGTTTTAACACCTACAAGCAACAAGGGAACAAAAAGGATTTCCAATCTTATTTCCTCAAACGGAGATGTAATTAAATACTTAAAAACACCCGGATTATTAAAATGGCTTTTATATAACGCTTATAGCGTACCCCATACAAAATCAGTTTCAGAGATGGAAATTGTAAATTCTATTGATTCAAAAATTAATCAACCGCTATTTAAAACATCAATAAGATTGTTAATGGTTTTTAAAGATAAGGATAACCTACGTGAGCGGGAACAGGGATTTAAGTCTTCATTTGCTACATTCTCCTCAAGCGGATACCAAGCATTAGTAACAAAAAGATATTTGAATATTGATAGGATAAAAAAATATTTGTTTTTTCTTTTTAAGAAACGGTTGCTACTACTAACAAAAACTTCCGCACTTTCAATATCTGAGGTTTCGGGCATATATCATTTTCCTTATACCAGCATGACTAATACTGAAAATTTGGTTAAATTACATAGCAAGCAGTTGCCGGCACCATTGTCCCTTAAAAACAACAGAAAGTTAGATGTTGTCTTTGGGAAAAATAATTATGGAGGTACGGTTACTGATATTGGGTTAACCGAGGAAGAGCGGGAAACCCATATGTATATTATAGGAAGAACAGGCTCCGGTAAAACTACCATGATGTTTTCAATGGCAAAACGTGACATTGAAGAAGGCCGTGGTATGGCATTTCTTGACCCTCATGGAGATGTAGCTGATGATTTAGTTTCTATTATTCCGGAGAAGAGATTAAATGATCTGGTGTTTATTAATCCAATAGATTTGAAATATCCAATTGGAATCAACCTTCTTGAACTTACTCCCGGTCTGGATGAAGATAAGGCAGAACTGGAAAAAGAAGTTGTGGCAGAGGGCGTTATCTCGCTATTTAGAAAGGTATTTTCCAGAGAAGAAAATGTTAATGCTCACAGAATTGAATACATATTAAGAAATGCTATTTACACAGCTTTTACAGTTCCCGACAGAACAATCTTTACGGTTTATGATCTTTTAAACAATCCTCCCTTTCAGAAGCAGGTTGTCACCAAACTTAAAGATGAAAACTTAAAGAACTTCTGGAAGTTTGAGTTTGGCAGAGCCGGAAACTATCAGATAGTTAAAATGACAGGCGGTGTTACTGCCAAAATAGGAAGATTTCTTTTTTCCCCGACTGCTAAAAGAATTTTGGAACAGAAAAAATCCACTATTAACTTTAGTGAAATTACGGATTCGGGAAAAATTGTAATTTGCAACCTTTCTCAAGGAAAACTAGGAGAAGATACCTCCAGACTTTTGGGAACTACTATTATGACCAAAATCCAACAAGCAACAATTAAAAGATCTAATATCGCTGAAAGTAAAAGAAATCCGTTTTATTTATATGTTGATGAGTTTCAAAACTTTGCTACGGCTTCATTTACCAAGATGTTATCGGAAGGTAGAAAATATAAACTGCGGGTAACTATCGCTGAACAAACAACCTCTCAGCAACATGACAGGAATATTGTTAACGTTATTTTGGCAAACGTTACAACCGTTGTGTGTTTTAGGAGTGCAAATCCAATTGACGAAGAACTAATGCTTGCTCAGTTTTCTCCGTGTATAGACAGAGGAGAAATTGCCAATCTTCCAAAATATAATTTCTATATTAAAGTTTCGGCTCTTGAGCCGGAAGAACCATTCTCCGGGGAAACAATATATAGTCCTTTAAAGAAAGATGATAAAAAGATTGAAAAACTAATCGAAGCATCCAGAAAGAATTGGGCAATTGTCTATCAAAAACCAAAAGAAGAAATTAATCAAATAAGTATTAAGGAAGATGCAAAAGAAGCTCCGGGTAAGATAGTAAAGGCATTAAATGCAAATGGTTTACCTAAGAAAAATACGTCTCAAAATGTACTAACGCGCTAGTACAAAATATTGACGAAATTAAAGCTAAAAATAAGAAAAGCGCGGACTCTCTATACTTATATAAATATAAGGGGGTGTAATATATAATCCAAACTAAGAGATAAACATAAACGTCTCTTTCAAATCTTCTGCTCTCTGCCTCCCAAAACTTAAATGAATAAACCAATACTTCCACCTATTACTAAAACACAAAGACAACTACTCTTCCTTTTCTACAAATTTCGCTTCTTCACTGTAAACCAACTACAAAAACTACTCAGTCATAAAGATTCTCACCGAATAAGAGAATGGCTGACTGATTTAAAAGACAAAAAATATATCTCGGCAGTTGCGGATAAGAAAGATCCTACAAAACCTCATATATTTTGTTTGACAACCAAAGCAAAATACATTCTTCAGGAAAATGAAAATTGTGACGAAACTGTTTTAGGAAGGTTACATAAAGAAAAGAAGTTAAAAGAAAATTTTAGAAATCATCTTCTTTCTATTGTTGATATTTATCTTTATTTTCTCTCCCAGAAAGAAAAAGATTCAACACTTCACTTTTTAACCCAGCAGGATTTAATTGGTTATGACTTTTTCCCTGAAGAGTTACCTGACGTGTATATAGCAGTTGAGACCAAAGCCGGAACAGACAAATATTTTCTGGATCTGTTTGATGAGTATAGAAAACCTGCCGGGGTTGCAAGGTTTGCCGTAAGAAAATATATTAGTTATTGTGAGGAAGGAAACTGGCAGGCAAATACAAATAATAGTCCCTTTCCTTCAATCCTTTTTGTTGTCTCTGATGAAAGAAGAAAAAAACATCTTTACATGTATGGAAAAGCAAAACTGGCAAAAACTTTTGAGGATATCTCGTTATTTTTAACGACTCAAGATACTATCAGATTCAGTAAGGACAAAATTAATATTTGGAAAAAAGTGGACTGAACCGCCTGCAATGTTTTTTATTCTGTACTTTTCTGATCGTTAATTATCTTGTAACCGCTATTCATAATCTTATTAACAAGTACGGTAACTATTCCCTGTAAATCGCTTCTAGTGTACTCATCTTGATTGTCAATAAGTTCCAGAATTTCATTTTCATACTCATTTGTGAGTATTGGATCTATCATAATTGTTTTCCCTCCTTTCCAAATTTTAGTGCTTGCTGCTTACCTCAGCTTTAGTTGAGGTAAGCGGTAAAAACTAAATCTCTGGTTCGTGTAGCTTTTTAATCTCTGAAAGCCTGCACGGTCTAAAATACATATCCCGTTCAATGCTCAAACCCATTGGTCCTTTGAGGCTCTGTAATTCGGAAAGTGTAAAGTACCCAAGTTCTGGCTCGTGTCCGACGACATAGCCAAAGAAAGTATCTTTGCCGTCAAATTCTATGGCATACCAAGTCCATTTTGTCCAAGCAGTAAAGAACTTACAAATCACTAATGGATCTTCTTCGTCTTCCTGTGTATACAGAAACGGTAGCTTTGTTGTTATTTCTTTTGTAAGCAGTTGCATATATTTCACCCCCTTTCCTGGCTTTTTCCTAGAAAATATTTTTTCTGGAAGCAGCCTGCCTGCTTCCAATACCTGAAGCATTTAAGCGGGGTGAGGATTACAAGGGCGAGGCAGCGACCTCGTTTATCTGGACCCTTGTAATCTGAGGGGTGCAACCCCTTTATTGAAAATGCTATTATTTGACTTTCTGTAAGCTCTTTGCTATCATATAATTAGACTAAT
>JAHIVD010000079.1 GCA_018816815.1 Patescibacteria group bacterium | reverse complement strand
ACCACCTCCACCTCCACCACCTCCACCTCCACCACCTCCACCTCCACCACCTCCACCTCCACCACCTCCACCTCCACCACCTCCACCAATATGTTCCTATGGTTCTACTCAAGCCAGAGCACAAAGGAACTTATCCGATCCTTGGGATACTTCCAAGACCATCAATGTTGGTGAACAGATTAGGGTAGGGGGATTCCATGATGGGACAGGGTTGTTTGCTGACTCCG
Source organism: Patescibacteria group bacterium (assembly GCA_018816815.1). GTDB lineage: Bacteria > Patescibacteriota > Microgenomatia > Daviesbacterales > UBA10151 > UBA10151. The sequence goes on along the minus strand of JAHIVD010000079.1, from coordinate 6,327 downwards.
GTACTGTCAGTTTAAATGTGACCGGACCACAAACTTTTTCTAATCTAAATAATGGTCAATTTATAACTCCGTCTACAGTTGGAACATATACTTTAAAAGTAATTACTCCAAATCAATCAGGTGCTAATTGTGAAGATACTGCCAGCTTTACAGTTCAACCAACAACATCCCCTCCACCACCTCCACCTCCACCACCACCACCACCTCCACCTTCACCTTTGCCTCCGTCTGGTGGGCTGCAATGCCCTGTAGGCTATGTTGCGGAAATGCGCGATAATACGTTGGTTTGCGTGCAAACTGTCGTCACCAATAACAATACAAGCTCAAGTACCAGCAGTAGCAGTAGCAACAACACTAATAACATTACCTTTGGGAATATAGGCGCCAGCGCTCCGCAGCCGGCGGTGGTACAGGGACAAGTGGCGGGTGTTTCAGTTGCCGTCTTGCCAAAAACAGGCTTGCCCGCTCTTGCCTGGTCAGCCCTTGCTTTTATACCGACGGGATTCAGGATGAGAAGATTTAATGAAGTGAAAAAAGATTCGGAGGATAACCCGCAGTTTATCTGGGAAGACAGGAAATTTAAGTTCGGGGCTTGACAGAAGACAAGGGATATGGTTTACTAAGAATTGTAAGGATCCGCATACTGTTTTCAAACAAGATAATTTTTAATTCTCAATTTTCAATAAATGTCTAAATTTTTTAATTTTCAAACATTAAGTCATTGAAAATTCATTGTAAATTGTAAATTGAACATTGTAAATTTTCCAAACCATATGCCTCGCGTAACAAAATCATTTAAACCAAAAAAGGAGTCGTTCGGAAAAAGTACGGCTGATCAATTCGTGGGTAATCCAGTAGAACAAAATAGCAGCGGTTCAACTGGTCAACAAACAGGCTCTGATGTTTCAAAAACCAGCAGATATAATAGTTCGTCCTACCGTCCCAAGCAATACAACAGCAGCAGTGGTTATTCCAATGGAGACCGTTATTCTGACCGTGATGTTCCAACAGAAGAAGTTTCCGGAGTTTTAGATATTATGCCGGAAGGCCATGGGTTTCTTAGACCTAAATATATACCTTCTGATGCAGATGTATATATTTCTGCCAGTCAGATCAGAAGGTTTTGGCTGCGTCCGGGTGATTTTGTTGAAGGGGCAGCAAGACCTCCAAAAGAAACTGAAAGATATTTTGGTTTGCTTCAAATAAATAAAGTAAATGGAGAAAATGCGGATAAATTAGTATCTGCGGATGGCAGGCCGATCAAGCGACCAAAATTTGAGGATTTGACAGCAATTTATCCCAACAAACACTTAAAACTTGAAACAGGTAAAACTCCTTTTAGCCAGAGAGTGATAGATTTAGTGGCACCAATTGGGTTTGGTCAAAGAGGTTTAATTGTTTCACCGCCAAAAGCAGGCAAAACTACCATTTTAAAAGATATTGCTATTGGTGTTGCTAAAAACCATCCTGGCGTAATTCTTATGGCAGTTTTGGTAGGTGAGAGGCCGGAAGAAGTGACTGATTTGTCCAGGTCTATCAAAGGCGATGTAATAGCCAGTAATTTTGATGAGCCGGCTGAGGCTCAAACTACAGCTGCAGAAATAGCCTTAGAGCGGGCCAAGAGGTTTGTTGAAAGAGGCAAAGATGTTGTAATTCTTTTGGATTCAATTACCCGTCTCGGTCGGGCATATAATCTGTCTGTACCACCCTCTGGTAGGACTCTTTCAGGTGGATTTGACCCGGTGGCCCTTTACCCTCCAAAACACTTTTTCGGAGCTGCAAGGAACTGTGAAGAAGGCGGGTCATTAACAATAATCGGTACAGCCTTGGTTGATACAGGTTCCAGAATGGATGATTTAATTTATGAGGAATTCAAAGGTACAGGCAACATGGAGCTGCATTTGGATAGAAAACTTGCTGAAAGAAGAATTTTCCCGGCAATAAATATTGAAGCTTCAGGTACCAGACAGGAGCAATTGCTTTTTCCGGCAGATACCTATAAACAAATGATCATTATGAGAAGGATGATTGGGATATTGAATGATAATGAAAAAACAGAGATTTTTCTGGAAAGACTAACCAGAGCTGAATCTAATGATGAGTTTTTAAAAACGCTCAAAGACGTGAAGTAAATTTTCTTAAAAATTATTTCTTGAGTAGTTATTTCTTGAGTAGTTGAGTAGTTATTTCTTGAGTATTAAAGAAATAATTCTATCTAATTTCCCCTTTTGCACTAATCTGTTAAAATAACCCCTGTGAATTCTATTGTAGATGACATAAAAGCTTTGCTCCGTGCTTTAGTTTGGTATTCCAAAAGTAAAGTAAAGTACTTTGCTCATAATTTTGAAGGACTTAAAGATTTTGTAAAAGATGCTTTAATGCAAGGACGCGGAGCGCACCAGAAAAAGTTTTGGCATGGATCCATGGTTGGTCTTGCTTCAATTGGGATCTTAACATCAGGTGTATTCGGAGGACAAAGCTTGATCTCTTCCAGCTTTCCGGGCATAGGCGGACCAGACCCCAGGTTCACTGAAGCTTTTGAACCTTTTCCAAACGGTCCTGTTGTCATGGGATCAACAGATCTGTTAACTAATGTTAGTGAGAAGCCGCGTTCTGAAACCATTGAATATAAAGTAGAAAATGGTGATACTCTTTCTTCGATTGCTGCTAAATTCAATATTTCAAGCGATACCATTAAATGGGCAAATGATTTAACAGGAGATATTATAAAACCTGGTCAAAAGTTAAAGATTTTACCTGTCACAGGTGTATCCTATATTGTAAAAACAGGTGATACTTTGGAATCTGTTGCTAAGAAAAACTCTGCACAGCAACAAGCTATAGTTGATTTTCCGTTTAATGATGTTCCTGATGATTTTAGTTTAAAAGCAGGACAACTTTTAATTATTCCTGATGGGGCACCGTCTGAAACAAAATTGAAACCTAAACCTCAGCCACAGTATTTGGCGCAGGGACCCGGATCACCGGCCTTTACAGCGCCCGGAGGGGGTATTTTTATCTGGCCTGCAGGAGGGACGTTGACTCAGTATTTCTCATGGTATCATCCGGGAATTGATGTGGCTAACAGAAGCGTTCCGGGCATTGCGGCTTCAGATGGAGGCACGGTTATTGTGGCCGGCTGGCCAGACAGCGTTGGTTACGGCAACAGAGTAGTGATTGATCATGGCAATGGTTATACTTCTTTGTACGCTCATCTATCCAATATTTATGTTTCTGTCGGGCAAACTGTTTCCAGAGGTCAATTAATTGGACAAATGGGTTCAACAGGCAGATCAACAGGCATTCACTTGCATCTGGAAATCCGCTATAAAGGTGTTGCTTTAAATCCTCTTGCTATTTTGAAATAGGTTTTTCCAAAGTGTGTTCTTGTATCCCTCAAGAAGAGGTTCCAAGAAAGATTTGGTATAATTAATCCTCCGGGCCTGTAGTTTAATGGTAGAACGAGTGGCTGGCAGTCATTGGGAAGGGGTTCGATTCCCCTCAGGTCCACCAGTTTATAGGACTTTTATATTAACCTTTCTTTAAATAGTTAACTTTAAATGGTTAAGGTAACTTTAAATAGTTAAGGAGAAATCTTGAATAAATTACGGAAATTATAGAAATTATGGGCTCATAGGTAAATGGTATACCAGTACTCTCGCACAGTACAATTTCGAGTTCGATTCTCGGTGAGTCCACTTCGACTCGAAGACTTGCTCAGTGCTGTAGCGCTTATGGAGCAGGTGATGGGGTGGGGCTGGGTTTTTTGATTGCAGATGGAGTGGCAATATCACTTGGGGGATTACCTACATTAACTACTTTTGGCAGTTCTTTTTGCTGAAGCACGCCAGTCTCTTCTGAAGCAGGAGGCTGAATTTCCGACTCTTCGGTGGTGCCGGATGATGCCCTATTTTTCAAATCATCAAGATAATCACCTGCTGTTTTGTAATCAGGCGAAGATTCATCTACTAATAATGTCAGCAACTTCTCTGCCAGAGTCAGCGCATTAGTTAAATCTCCCTTGTCCCGGAGAGCAACTGATAAATTGTAGTATCCGTTGGCAAAATCAGGTTTTAAATTTATGGAATCTGTAAAGAACCTGATTGCCATATCATAATTTTGAATAGCATAATAGACACCTCCAACACTAACTCTTAAATTGGGGTTTAGAGGGTCTTGAAAGATTGCCCTGCCGTAGGAGTCCAGAGAGAAAACCAGCGCATTTTGGGCAACACCGGAAATCTGTCTGTAGAGCATTCCCAGTATCTCCCAATTTATTGCGGATTTTGGGCTTAAGGTAACAGCGGTTTTTGCTTCAGTTATTGATTGTTGGAGCAGAGTTTGGATATTTTGTTTATCCTGATCTGTTAGTGAACCTGCAGGAGAGGCTTCTGTTGGAGCTTTGGCTGTTGCTATGGCATTTGCCAGGGCAAAATTGGTCTGTGCAAGATCTATCCGGTACGTATCATTATATGGATTAAGTTTTTCTGCTGCTACCAAGTTGTTATAGGCAACAATACCTTGATTTTCCGTGACTGCATTTAGAGCTAATCTGTGGTAGTGATCTGCCAGCAAAAATTTCCCTCCGAAAAAACCTGCGAACAATACTAAAGCCAAAGCAATTGTCAGCAAGACCCCTGGAAGTGCATCTATTCTGATAGTTTCCTTTAGGGATTCCGGATTACTGATGTTGCCGGCAATTTTCAAAAACATATCTTTAACATTGGTTTGATCATTAATCCAGCTCCTTTGGGTGTTTTTTGAAAGATTTAACACCATGAAGGAAGCTAAGATCAAAAGACCAACTACCCATACGCTTAGTGTTGATGAATGCAAGGTCAAGACGATGAAAAAGGTTAAGCCGGAGATTGCGAGTACTATTTTTGAACTGTTTTCTTCGGATTTATCAGATCGGTACAGCTGGTAGGTCTTGAATGCTCCTGAAATAAATAATGCCGTTAAGGAGAGCAGTGCCAGCAAACCAACGCCTCCTAAAGTAGCTAAAACATGTAAGTATTCATTAAACGGTGAATCAAATCTTAGATTCCAAAATTTGGAAGTATTAAATTCAACCGGTTTATAATTTGTGAAATTAAAAGCATAAGTTGACGGTCCTGTACCCCAGAAAGGTGAATCACGGAAAGCAGAGACTGAAATTTTCCAAGAGGTAACAAACCCTAATTGGATTTCCCTGGGAAATTCTTGAGCTTGGGTATAGATGGGATTTTTAGCTGGCCCCATGGGCGGAATAAAAGAAAGAGCAGTGATAAGACCTACAAGACATACCGGAACGATCAGGCTTATTAATCTGATAGGTTTGATTTTGCTTATTTGTCTAATAGGGCTTATTGTTGCAACAGTTAATAAAAGAGCAATTAAGGCTCCAATCCAGGTTGCCCATGTACCTGTTAATGCAATTGTTATTCCGGAAATGATTAAAAATATTGCACTAAGAATTGCGAATATTGGTTTAGTTGAATTTAAAATTTGCATAACTATAAAAGGTATTAACATAGCCAAGATAGCAGTTGTGGAGAAGTTGGAACCTGTTGGGGTAAAGTTGATACCGTATGCCCAGGGTTCAGGCAGTATTTTTATTCCGCTGTATGTTAGCAGGCTCACAATTGCAAGAACTTGCGAGGCTATTATCATTAATGTAAAAATCCACCTAATATTTTTTATACTTTTTAAATTATTAACTAAGATAAAGTAAAACAAAATGTATGTAATCAGGCTTACCAAGCTTCCATGAATTTTAAGCTGATTGCCCAGAGCAGCAACATAAGGGGCGGGCGAGAGAAAAACAGAAACAATGCTGACAGCGAGAAGCAATATTAAAGGAATATCCAGTGGAGTTCTAACAAAAGCAACTTTGCCGGCAATTGTAAATTTTAAGGTTAGAAGTACCAGAAGCACTCCAGTAAAGATTACAAGAACTGCAAATTTTGCAGTATCAAACATTTCTGTTGTTAGATTTGTGAAAAGAAAAAAGCAAGAGAGCAATACTAAGCATAAACCAATTTTAAAAATTAAGCCTAAGTAACTGTTTATTACTTTCCGTAAACCTTGTAATTCTTCCATAAGGATCTATTTAATATTATCTATTTATCTATCATTTTAGTTAAATTAAGTCTGGTTTTGCAATTAGCATTAAATATATCAAACTAGTAACTTTATAATCATTATTCTTTAGGGCAAAGATTATAAACTCTCTTATTACTCTTATTATTATTGTAACCAAACAAATTGCAATGGTTATATAGGTTATAAGAGCGGGTTACAAGAGTGTAACTTACAAGTTTTGTTTATTTGCTTTCTACATATTTT
>JAHIVD010000078.1 GCA_018816815.1 Patescibacteria group bacterium | reverse complement strand
TCCTGATACTGTGCCTAACAGTCTCAATTGGGCATGATTTTACATAATCTGCAAGTATTTCAGACTCTTGGGTAGTGAGAGTAATTAAATACACTAATTAAGTGTATCAAAACTGACGTTTTGTTTTTTAGTTGCTATATAGCTGAAGTTCCATGTGATCAGTTGCCTATACCTTCGCGTACTAATTATTATGTTTCGAGTAAGATTGATGCAGAAAAACTGCTGTTAGCCTCATATCAGAATGGAACAGGCTTGGGACCAATTTTACTGCGGCTTGCACATCATATTGGAGAAGGCAAAGAAAAAGGGTTAATAGCGGCATGTGCGGAAATGGCGATTTCAGTAAAAAATGGGAACGATGATACTATTAGAACCGAGAATAGGCTCAGGAGAATTGATTTATCTTACGCAGAAGATGCAGCTAGAGCGATTATTCTTTTAAGTTGCAGTGGGACACCAGGGGAGGCATATAATATAGCACGAGGACAAGACTTCAGGGTTGAAGAAATTCTGAGAATAATGGCTAATAGATTAGGCCTTTTGCCTACAGCGAAAATAGCTTCAACTGGAGAGGAAATTGAAACTTACGCACGTTTTAGTGTTCAAAAATTACATTCTCTGGGTTTTACGCCTTGTTTCTCTTTTAATCAAACCGTTGAAAGATTTATAGACTGGTATTCCCAAAAGGATGGAAATGATAATTCAGCCGTTGGATCTGATATGCTCTTTGTTGCTTCAGGATATTCTCATCAATCAAGTGTTGCTGCTTAATTTTAGGTTTGTGCCCCCGGCAGGAATCGAACCCGCACAACTGGTTCCGAAGACCAGTGCTCTATCCGTTAAGCAACGGGGGCATATGCATATTCTATCATCTAAGGGACTTTCATAATATTGTCTTCTTAATCACACCCCCCCCTAAAATCCTACCTTGGAGGTATGAGTGAAACAGTATATAAGGTTTTGGATTAAGGATTTTTGGCTAATGTTCTGCTATCAGGGCAAGTGCTCCGTAAAGACCGGCATCATGGCCAAGGGTAGCCAAAACAAGCTGTGGGGGCTGAGGGAATAAAGTTAGAATACTTTTAAGATGATTTGCTGTCATATCAAGCGGCAGGCTTTTCATAACAGATCCGCCAAGAACTACTACATCAGGTGACCAATGAACTATTACGTTGTTTAATCCAACAGCCAAATATTTTGCTATTTGATTCCAAATAACCGCATCCTTGATGTTTTCAGCCCTTTGTTGATAAATTTTTTCTATGTATAATCCGCCTACGTAGGCTTCCAAGTGCCCTTTGTTACCACAATGGCATTGATTACCGTCAATTACAACAATCTGATGTCCTGGTTCAAAACCTAAGCTGTTTTTGTCTATTTTTCCTTCAACAATTCTAACTCCTCCAATACCTGTTCCTATACCGAGGTAAGCAACGATATTTTTCCCTGCGCCGGCGCCCTTGACTGCTTCTCCTAATCCGCCTAAGGCTGCATCATTTTCCAAAAAAACACGGCATCCGAATATTTTTTTAAGTTCCTGCTTAAATGGTTTTTTAACCCATCTGTTAATATGGGTACTTGATATAAGCATTGTTTTGTCCTGGTCGAGGACACCGGCTATACCTCCTGCAACCCCTGTTATTTTCTCTTTGTTTGAGAGCTCGTCTGAGATTTGTTTTAAGGTTTGAATTCCTTGCTCAAAATTTTCCGGCGTAGGAACAATCTTAGTTTCTTTCAGGGTATTTCCGTTAGAAGATATCCCTATTCTCATGTTTGTTCCGCCTATATCAAATAAAAGATACATTTTCTCCAGTTTACAACGGCAGTTTTGTTTTGTATAGTGGATTCCATGAAGATAGGTTACATTGGTTTAGGCAGAATGGGTAGAAATATGGTTTTACTTCTTTTGGAAAAAGGTATTGGAGTAGTGGCTTGGAATAGGTCACCGGAACCAAGGGAGCAGTTAAAAAAGGAAGCTAAAGAGTTAAAAAGTGGATCAAAAAACCTTAAAATAGCAAAGAATTTGAGTGATTTGATTGATAATCTGGAATCTCCAAGGGTAATTTGGTTGATGGTGACTGCTGGTCCTGCTATTGATGAGATTTTAAACCAACTGGCTAAGAAATTAAAACCAGGAGATTTAGTAATTGACGGAGGAAATTCTTTTTATCTTGATACGCTGAGACGGAATGAATTGCTTTCTAAAAAAGGTATTCATTTTATGGATGCTGGCACTTCAGGGGGGATAGAAGGCGCAAGAAACGGAGCATGCATTATGATAGGAGGTTTAAAGGAAGATTTTAAAAAAGCAGAGCCTATTTTTAAAGCAGTTGCAAAATCAGAAGCCTTTGCATATTTAGGATTAATCGGAGCAGGTCATTTTGCCAAAACTATTCATAATGGTATTGAATACGGAATGATGGAAGCAATTGGCGAAGGAGCATCTATATTGAAAAACTCACCTTTTCCTTACGATCTGAGGGAAGTTTTCAGGATTTACAATACCGGATCAATCATTGAATCAAGGCTGATTGGATGGACTCATGCGGAATTAAAAAATGATCCTGAACTGAAAAATATTTCCTCTGTGATTGGTTCAGGAGGAGGATCAGGTAAAACTAAAGGTGAGGGGCATTGGACTGTTGAGCTGGCTAAAAAATTGGGAATAGATACTCCGGTTATTAAAGCTTCTGTCAAGGTAAGGGATAAATCTGATCAGGATAAAACAAATTCTCCGGATGGTTTTAGAAATAAAGTAGTTGCTGCTATGCGTTGGCAATTTGGCAGACATCCTGTAAAAATAAATAAGTAAGTAAATAAATAAATAAATAAATAAGTAAGTAAGTAAGTAAGTAAGTAAGTAATACTATACCTAGGATTTAAATGGAAATTCGCCGATTATTTTCCAATCCTTAACTCTTCCGCCTTTTATTAAATGTATACTACTGACCTCAAACTTCATTGATTGATTTTTGCCTATTTCCTTGACAAGTTCTTCTTTTAATGCTTTTGTAAAAGTTCCGTATAAGATACTCAGATGAGGCATATAGGGAGGAGTATTCTTTTTTTTAAATATTTCTTTTGCTTGAGCGTTAAGTTCCAGCAGGGCTTCTGTTTTTTTGGCTCTTACAAAAAGCGTTCTAAAGAAATGATCTTCATAATCAAGTTCTTCCAGTTCTATTTTAAAAGGTTTTTGATTTGAAACCAGTTCTTTGATTTTTTCAATTAAATCCTTTTCTAAATTCTCTTCTGAGCACATAAGTTCACCTAGTAAAGTTACGTGTGGTTGAAACATGGAAATCCGGTATTCTTTTGCCCATTTTTTAATAATACTGGCAAATTTATTATTAGCCTCCCCTGTTGGCCTTAACCATAGAGTATATCCTTTTGATTTCATAATCATTTATTTATAAACCTACCCTTAGCTGGCTGCAGCATAAGTTGAAACCTTGACTTAAGTTCATATTGTACTACATTACAATATTAGCCCTGATTTTCGACATTTTTAGATAATAAATCCAGTATAGTAGTATGCAAAATTTTATTTGAAGCAAGCATTTCCTGATTAAAAACATTCCATTTGCCACCCTTCGGAGTAGTAATTTTACCGCCAGCTTTTTCAATTAATAGTGAAGAAGCTGCTGTATCCCAGGGTTTTAAATTTGAGTGCAAATAAATGTCTATACTGCCATCTGCTAAACTGGCCAAATCTGCTACAGCAGAACCCATACATTTAATTTGTCTGATAGATGCATTTATCTTTTTCAACCATCTAACAACTGTCAGCCTTGTTTCTAAATTCCAACCCCAGTCACAACAGAGTACAACCTCTTTTAAATCGTTTGTTGCAGACACTTTAATTGCTTTACCATTAAGAAATGCTTCATTTTGGTCAATCTGTGCCCAGTACAGTTTATCTTCTATAGGCAGATAAACTACGCTAAGTTGTGGTATGCCTTTATTAACTAAACCAATTGATATGGCAAAATGCGGGTTATGCCTTGAAAAATTAATTGTTCCGTCAAGCGGATCAATAATCCATAAGTTATCCTTTTCCTTAAAAGACGGATAATTACCGGGCGCTGTTTCTTCAGTTAAGAATGAGCATTGAGGAAATTTACTTTTAATATTTTTAAGTAAAAAAGTATCAACTTCTTTATCAGCCTGGGTTAAAATATCTACACCACCTTTAGATATGGAAGTAAATTTTCCTGAAATGAAATATTTCTTTAAAATATCTCCTGCTTTCAGGATCAGTTTTAAAAGATATTCTCTTGCTTCATCTAAATCAATAGCTAAATCAATTGAACTATTCATATTAAATTGACATCTCTTGTTTTCTTAAGGGATAAACCTTCAAAAATACGTTCTAAGGTGGCTATATCCTGCAAAATGCCATTGAAGGCTCAAGCCACCCTCTTCCGTCTTTTTCAATCAGTTCCCTGGCTTCCTTGGGTCCCCAGGATCCTGGTTCGTAAATTGCAGGTTTCCCGCGGACTGCAATTAAAGGGTCAATGAAAGCCCACTGTGCTTCTATCTCTTTTGCATCATTAAAGAATGTCTGATCACCTCTGATTGTATCAATGAGTAAGCGTTCATACGGATCAGGGACATTATGTGTATGTGGATTGTGTCTGTAGCAATATTGCATATATTCCGGCTGCAACTTTGTATCATAGCCCGGAATCTTGGTCAAAATCTTAAGCACAATTCCTTCATTTGGCTGAATGCGGTAGATTAAGACATTTGGTTCATCACCGCAATCTTTACCTTTAAATAATCTATTAACATGGTTTTTAAAGACAATAGAGATTTCTGTTACTGTTTTCTTTAGTTTTTTCCCGGCCCTGATATAAACAGGTACATCTTTGAAGCGGTCATTGTTAATGTGTGTTTTTAGAGCGTAAAAAGTATCGGTCTGGGAATTTGAAGCTACATCTTCCTCCTTTGTATATCCTTTATACTGGCCATAAACTATCTTTTCCGGCAAAGGCACTAACTTTTTAAGAATTTTAATCCGTTCCTCTGTAACCGCTTCATTGCTAAATTTAGTTGGTGAATTCATGGCAGCAAAAGCCAGCATTTGCAGTTGATGATTTTGACCGACATCTTTTAAAGCACCTACCTTGTCATAGTATCCTCCACGCTTACCAATGCCAAAATCTTCAGAAGCTGTGATTTGAATGTGATCAATACAGTCTTTATTTATCAGAGGTTCGAAAATATCATTGGCAAACCTAAAGGTAAGAATATTTTGCAAAGTTTCCTTGCCTAAATAATGATCCAACCTGAAGATCTGATCTTCTGTGAAGTACTTTAAAAGCAGACTATTTAGTTTTCTGGCTGAGGGGAAATCATGACCAATAGGTTTTTCAATCATCAACCTAACCCAACCATTATTTTGTTTATTTAGATTATTTTTTTGTAAATTCTCAAAAATACTGCGGTAAAGTTCCGGATAAGTTGCCAGATAATAAATGCGGTTTCCTGCTTTTCTGCTTTTTTGGGTTGTTTCGCTTAAATGATTGTTTAGGTCCTGATAGAGCTTGGAGTCTTCTGCCTTGCCAGGAAGATAATGCAATTTTTTGCAAAGTGTTTTGAAAACGTCTTCTTTGATTTCATGTTGATGATGGGTATTTGCCAGATGAAGTACGTAGTGAATGTAGTTTTTAAACTCTGCTTCAGTCATCTTTTTCCTGGCAATACCGGTTATTGACATATTTTCCGGCAGCAACTTTTTTTCTGCCATGTCGTAAAGAGCAGGGATAAGTTTTATTTGAGCTAGGTTTCCTGTAATTCCGAAGATAATAAGAGCAAGGGGATCTATTTTATCCATTCCGCCTATAACATAACATGTTGCTGCGCATACCTCAATGATTGAATAAGAATCTGCATAACCTGTGTATTTTAATTATTTCTGGTTAAGTTGCAGACTTTATTTACAGTTTCATCTAATTTTCCAGAGACATTTTCAACTACGTAGTCATAATTACCTTTAAATTCCTGCCAAAATTTTGCATCTTCTAGCATTCTTCTTTCTATTTCCTCCTGGGTTAAACCCCGTTTTTTTAATCTTCTCAGGATCGCTTCATCATCTACAGTTAAATAGATTACCAAAACCCTTTTTAATAAATCCGAAGCTACACTTTCCTTAAAAGCACTTTTGATAAATTCACGAATCTTTCCTGCACGGGATGGATCAATTCTCCAGATTAGGTTGCTATTTAAATTATTCAAAATCTGGAATTTTTCCGTACCATATAAATTACCTCCATATTTAATATATTCAATGAAATCATCTTTTTCGATTTTACGGAGAAAATCCGGTTTACTTAAGAAAAAATAATCTACGCCATTTTTTTCACCAATTCGTTTCTCTCTTGAAGTTGTGGAAATTATTCTTTTGAAGTCAGGGAATCGGGAAAGTACCTTGGTCATTACAGTATCTTTACCAGAAGCTGTTTTCCCGGTGAGAATTACTAAAATCTTAGAGGAGTCTTTCACCTTCTAATTATGATCAATAGATACTAATTTTTCAATAGTGTAGTCTTTATAAATAATTTTACGGTGTTTTCTAGGTATAGTTAATCCATGAATAATCCCACCAAAAAGAATGCCTTTGGTAACAATATAATCAACCACGCCAAGGGATACAAAAAATGAAACCAGGAGGATAACGGAAAAAGATATCCAGTGATGAAAATGTATCACCTTGCCAAATACTTTAACTCTTAACACAGGAAATACCTGAACCCTTTTTGTCTTAATATTTGGCATCCTCCTTCTTATACGTGAGGTTGGGTGTGTTATTGTCCTGGAAGCTAAATAGCCTAGTGCTGTAGCGGGTATTAATGATAAATATTCCATAAACTAGCTATCCAAAGCCATCTATATATAATACCTAAAATAGCTTCCTAATGCAAATTATAAAGGAATGGTATAATACCTTTTGTGAATACAGTGCAGGATTTCCTAAGCATCATATTGGCTCTAGGCTTTCTCATTATGACAGTATGTATAGTTTATGTTTCCTACTATCTGGTAAAGGCGCTGAAATCTATTACTAATCTCTCTGACTGTTTGGAGAATACAACTCAGGACATAAAAGAGAAAATTCAGACAAAGACTTTAACTCTGATTCCTGCTTTCCTGGTAGCTATTGCCGTAAAAATAATGAAACAAGCTTCTTACTTCGCAACAAAAAAGAAAAGGGGGTGATTTTGTGACAGCAAAAGATAAAGGCTCAAGTTCGCTGGCAACCGGTGTGGCAGGTGCAATTATCGGTGCAGCAGCCGCAGCAGCCGCCCTTGCTCTTTCTGATGAGAAAAACCGGAAAAAAGCTGAAAGTGTTTTAAAGGATTTGCAAAAAGAAGGAGATAAGGTCTTAAAAGAAATCAGCAAAAGGGCAATGGAAATAAAAGATTCAGTCACTCAGGCTTCGGGAGTAAAAAAAACTAAGAAAGCTAAAGCAACTAAAACAGTTAAAAGTTAAAGAACAGGGAATGCATTATTTGGTATACTGAAAATAGATGTTTACTCAAAGTCGGCCTAGTACTTCTCATGTGGTGATATTCCTTTTAGTTATAGTTGTTTTTCTTTATAGTTTAGGGTTGATTCATTCAGTTGCCTGCAGCAGCCAAAACCCGGTTCTTTTTTCTGTTTTAGGATTCATTGAGAATGTTATGGGTATTTCGTATCCAATAGGTACAAAAGCCCTTAATGGTTATATGTTTCTGACAGATTGTAGTTTCTAATATTTATTACTCGCTTAGTTTTAGCTGATTACTGCAGTAATTTAACATATGAGGCAAACAAAAAATCCGGAATTTGTTGCGTGAGTTCCTGACAGTATATGAAAAAATTTTAAAATCTAGAAACGAAGGGGATTTTAACTATGAGTTTCGCCGTTTTTTCCTTTTCAGCAATCAACCCGTTTGCTTTTGTCCCTCGGAGATAAGCCAAACCGAAAAAAGAGACAAAATTGCCGGGATTATCGATAACCAGCTTCAGAATGAAGAAACTCAACGATTCCTAGAATTCTTTAATATCACTCTAGAGAGAGCTCAAAGCCTTTTTGTAAAACTCTCACAAGAAGTGCCTATTCTAAAGAAAATACTAGAGGAAGAAAAGTTAGTTGATATAAGGCCTCCTTCTTCAACTTTGGTTTTTAGAGCAATTCCGGAGTCTGTAGAAATAGTAGATTATGGGGTTTGTAATATTAATCATTATGAATCAACCGCGAGTCAATTCACTTATTTGCTTTTAGGTACGGGGAATGCTATACTAGTAATAGTTGATTTAGAATTTTAAGCTATAGATTATTTTTCCTCTTAGGACTAACTTTTCAAGTAGCTCCTCTAATTTTCTGAAGGAAGATTACAGTTTTCTCTTTCAATTAATTTAATATTCTTGCTTCTCTCTTCTTTTAAGTTGTAGAGAAGAAGAATCCATTTATGTATAACAATACTAGACACAGAAAAAGAACATCAATCCGTCACAGCGGTTCATATAACAGATCCCCTAATGGATTCCCTAATGGATCTGCTAAACGCTCTTTTAGAGGCGGATTTCAAAAACCCGCATTTTCTTCAAATAACAGGCGGGGTGGTCAAAGAAGAAGTCAATTGGAAGGTGCGGATATTAATATGTTTATAAATAAATCCAAGAAAGATGATTCCGAGTTCAAACAAAATATTATCCAGACTTTTGAAAATTTTAATCTCAATCAAACTTTAAAACAAAATATCACCAATAAAGGTTACTTGGAACCCACCCCAATTCAACTTCAGGCAATAAATTCTATTCTAGAGGGCCGCGATGTGATTGGTCTGGCTTCTACAGGTACAGGTAAAACAGCTGCATTTCTTATCCCTCTTATTCACAAAATCTATCTTGACAGAAATCAAAGAGCTTTGGTTGTTGTTCCAACCAGGGAATTAGCCCTGCAGATCCAGGAAGAGTTTAAGGATTTAAGTCAAAATATGAATCTTTTTTCAACATTTGTAATTGGCGGAACTAATATACAAAGACAAATTAGGGATTTAAGAAGAAATCCTCATTTAGTGATTGCAACCCCTGGACGTTTAAAAGACCTGATAGAGCGGAGAGCGATATTTTTAGATGACTTTTCTAACATTGTCCTGGATGAAGTAGATTTGATGGTAGACATAGGATTTATTAGGGATGTTAAATTTTTTATCTCACTTATGCCAAAGATCCGTCAATCACTTTTTTTCTCCGCAACAATTTCTTCAAAAATACAGGAAATACTTAGATATTTTGTGACTGACCCGGTAACTATTTCAACTAAAAAACAAGATACCTCGGAAAATGTAGACCAGGATGTTGTAAAGGTAATCAGTTCAGAAAAAAAGGTAGATCAGCTTCATGACATATTAATTAAGGATGGTTTCAACAAGGTGCTCATTTTTGGCAAAACTAAACATGGGATTGAAAAACTCAATAAAGAATTAGAATTTAGGGGTTTTAAAGTTGGAGCAATTCACGGGAATAAAAGACAAAGTCAAAGACAAAGGGTTTTGCAGAGTTTTAAACAAAATGAAATACAAATCCTTTTAGCTACAGATGTTGCCTCAAGAGGTTTAGATATAGATAATGTTACGCATGTTATCAACTATGATCTCCCTCAAACCTATAAAGACTACATACACAGAATAGGAAGAACAGGCAGAGCCGGAAAAACAGGTTTTGCTTTAACTTTTGTACATTTCTGATTTAAGCTTTTTTATATCATCTATACAAATACGGTGATTTTTGTAAGAAATTAATCCGTCACCAGTAAGCTTTTTAAGTAACTGATATAACAGCTTACTTGAAATAAGCAACTAACTATTGGCTGGTGAGCGAGAAACTAACTTTTTCTATTAATATAGAGTCAATCAAACACAGCAACAAATACTATTTAACTCCTGCAGGTTTTAAAGGACTTAAAAGGCAGCTGAATGAATTAAAAAATTATAGAGAAAATATTGTAATTGAAAAAACAATTCCTTTCAATTCAACAAAAACTGCGATGAATTAGGGTATGACGCAATAAATGATCAGTTGTTTTAATTGACAGCAGAATTTTTGAATTAGAAAGAAGGATTTCAAGGGCAGCAATTGTTTATCAAAAACCAAATCAAGTTATAGTTAAAATAGGCTGTAAAGTTGGAGTATTAATAGATAATAAAATAGTGCATTTTTTAATAGTAGGTGCTGGAAAAGCCAATCTTCTTAATAATTCAGTTTCCGCTACATCACCGCTAGGAATAGCTACTTTAGACAAAAAGGTTGGAGATGAAGTTATGGTTAAGGCTCCAAGAGGCAGTTATAGTTGTAAAATTGTTTACATAGGGTAAATTGTCCTTTTTTTTAAAGTTTTTAAAGAAAGTATGCTATAATTAGATCGTGCAAGCTCCCTTTTATGTAAGCGGGTTCTTATATAACCCAAAAACTCATCAAATTTTACTGATTCAATCTAAACAAAAAACTGAAGATACTGATGTTCAATGGTCCATGCTGGAAGGAGAGGGCACAACAGAAGAAAAACCTCAAGTAGTTTTTCAACGTATAGTAAATCAACTTCTTAAAATAAATTTAAAACCAAAAAAGATTTATTCTGTATACGATTATTTTCATAAAAAACGCAACGAACACAACTTTATATTTTATACAGAAATTAAAAATATTAAAAAAATTAGAAATTTGAAAAAAAGTAATCTTTCCTGGTTTAAATTCAGCGAAACTTCAAAACTTTCTTTTACTAAACAAACAAAACAGGATGTAATAGTTGGCGAACGTGTTGTGAATGCTAAATGGAGAGAAATGAGATTAGCAGGAAAAAAACCGTAACTTAAAAATTATTATCTTCTATACAGAACATATAAGACTTCTTGTTTAAGCTTTTTAAAATTTTACCAAGATAGATTCAAATTACCTTAGTTTCAGCCAGATAAACTGCAGTTTTTTTATACTACTTTTTTGATTGGTGAGATTGAATAAGCGGCAGATAAAATTCTTCAATATACCTCCTGAGCATTTGGCTTGCACTAAACTGATTTATAATCATATCCCTTGCATTTTGCATCATTTTTATCCACTTTTTTGGAGCACCACTGCTATCTCTTTCGTAGTACAGCGGAATAATATATTGTCTGAGAGTTGATAAAATATCATCTGCTAGATTTTCGCTTTGCAGTAACCATCCGGTTTCAAGCAGCTGTGCTTCAGCAATCCATCCATCAGCAGTGGAACACGGCAGCGCACCATTGAGTGCTGCTTTCATGCCGCTTGTGCCGCATGCTTCAAAACCCACAACCGGCGTATTAAGCCAAACATCACATCCTGCTACAAGCAGTTTAGCAATAGACATATTATAGTTTGGCAAATAAACAACTGTTCCTTTGAGATCTTCTGTGATAATTTTTTGCAAACGCTTCAGGATTACTAAACCTTCATCATCATTTTTATGAGATAGTCCTGAAATAACAACACGAACTGGCTGATCAGATGAAGTTGCAAGGATCTTAAATTGTTTAAGATTGTCAAAAAGAGCAAGCGGGCGTTTATATCCCACAATTCTTCTTGCCCATCCTAAAAGAAGAGTGTTCCCGTCCCATCTGACTCCAGTAGTTTTATGGATATATTCCAGTAACACATTTTTATTGTTCCTGTGCTTTTCCCAAATTCCATCTTTTGTGTAAATTTTATCCCATGTTTTTAGATGTATTCCATTAGTAATAGGAACCATCGGATATTCCTTCCAAATCTCACTGGCCTTTTTAGCATGAATTTTACTGACAGCGTTTATTTTTCCAGCCATACGGAGCGCCAAGCGGGTTGTTGAAAAAATATTCGATTCTGGGATTAAACCTAAGTTTACAATCTCATCAACAGGCACTTGTATCTCTTTTGCGAAGCCTGACAAAAGCGTTAATACTAAATCAGCATGAAAAGTTCCATTACCTGCGATAGTGAGCGTATGATTAGTGAAAAAAATATGTTGTTTTATCCTGTCCACCTCTTCCTGAAAGGAGCTTTTGTGTTTTTGCATTTCATCCCGCAAAATTTCCAGTGTCAAAAGTGCAGAATGTCCCTCGTTCAAATGGTATCCAATAGGTGTTATCTGCAGTGCCCTAAGAAGCCGTAATCCGCCAAGACCCAGTAACATCTCCTGTTTAAACCGCATTTCTTTACCGGATGCATAGAGCTGATCAGTAATCCGTCTATTTTCCTCTGTATTTTGCGAAATACTTGTATCAAGTAGATAAATTCGCACACTGCCGATTTGTAAAAACCATGCTTGAGCATAAATAATAGCATCCTGTATAGGCAGAGTGACTATGATGCGGTTTCCTTTTCCGTCTACAACCGGTGAAAGATTAACGCTTTCTGGATTTGTTCTGGAAGAACCTTTCATCATAATGCCTTCCTTGTAAAGATCATTACACAAATAGCCTTCGTGATAATATAAACCAACTGTTACGAGCGGAATTTCTTGTTCTGATGCTTCGCGGATGATATCTCCGGCCAGAACTCCAAGCCCCCCTGCGTAAATAGGAATATTGTCATTTAGTGCATATTCCGCACAAAAATACACAATCGGTTGATCCTTCATGAAGTTGTATTCTTTAGATGAAGTAAATTGTTTGAACCAGGGAGAATCCGCCATATTAAATTTCTACTAACTGTTTATATGCCGGATGAGATGTAATGCTTATTGACCGTCGTTTCCCCTCAAGAACATTTTTATACAAACTTTCATATGACAATGCTGAGTGTTTCCATGAAAAATTGCTTGACATACAGTTACGCACCAGTTTTTCCCACACGTTTGTTTGTTTATAAATAGTTAAGGCTTTAATTAAGCTAGCAAAAAATTCCCATGGATTATTTTTTTTAAATGAAAATCCATTGCCTTTTTTGGTTACCGGATCAAAATCAGAAATAATATCGTTTAACCCTCCGGTTCTCCGGACAAGCGGTACAGCACCGTACCTGAGTGCTTCCAAAGCAACAATACCTCCTGGTTCAAACGTACTTGGCATAAGCATGCTGTCTACTCCGGAAAAGATTTTACGCGGCAGGCGGAAATCGCTGCGCAAGTGCAATCCAACTTGATTTGGGTATAAATTTTGAAGTTTATGAATCCGGTCACGGTATCGGTCATCACCGCTTCCTAAAATAATAAGCTGCACATTTTCCCGAGTTGCAAGTATGCGGGGGAGTACTTCAAGCAACAAATCCCAGCCTTTTTGCTGCGACAATCTGCCTAAAACAGCCAGTAAAGGATTATCAGGGTTCTCTTCTAAAAAAAATGAGCGCTGTAGGTCAAGCTTGTTTTTGCGGCGTTCCGAAGAAGAATTTGATATCGAATATTTACGGAATATGATCGGATCAGTTTCAGGATTAAATTCCTTTATATCAAGACCATTTAAAATACCTGTTAATTTTCCCCGTACCTTTTGCAGTGCTTCTTCCAACCCTACACCATACTCTGACGTTAAAATTTCAACAGCATATGTAGGACTTACCGTATTTACAGCATCTGCGTAAAGGATGCCCCGAAGTAATGAGTTTTGCATTTGCAGTTGCGGTGAAAGCAAAGATGCAAGAGGAGTAGATCCTGAATCTGGTTTTGCATTGCTGCCATACCGGAAGTCATAGTTTCCTTGATGAAGAAGATTGTGAATAGTAAAAACTATAGGTACTTTAGCAAAAATGTTTTTGTACCGTTTAGATTTCTTTGCCAGCTCAATAAAATATCCTGTGTGCCAGTCATTGCAATGGATAACATCCGGAAACCAACCTTGTTTATCTTTTTTATTAACTAATTTCCGCATAAGCAGCAACCACTCAAGACAGCCCTTTGATAAAAGCGCGAAGCGGATATGATCATCTTTATACCCATAGGTATTAGCACGGAGTTCGTAATATTCCTTATTCTCCAAAAAGTAAGTATTAACTGTTGCCCTGGTTTTTGGATATGATTTGATGTTGCATTTAAGCGAATTGTTTTCTAATTCTGCTTCCGATTTTATTTGGGAATTTTCAATAGGTACTAATAAATGTTCAATTTCTTTTTTAAGCCTCCATCTCTTTTCAGCTTGTTTATCTTCAATAGAAGCGTATTTTGGCATGAAAATACGCACATCATGCCCTTGTTTAGTAAGCGCTTGGGGAAGAAAATACATAACTTGTGAAAGACCGCCTACCTTAACAAATGGTGCAACTTCTGCAGAAAGGAATAGTATTTTCATGAACATATTGTATCATAATAGGTAATATTGTAAGCTATGCTTTAAATGCAGACAAAATACTGGTCCTGGACCTTACACTTTTACCAGCCCCCAACACAAGAACCGTGGATTACTAAAACGGTGTTGAAATCGTGTTATCTGCCATTGCTTAGAATACTCTCGAAAAAATCCGGATTCGGATTAACCATAAATGTCAGCGGCAGTCTGATTGCACAGTTAAAGAAGCTGAAGGAAGATGAATTTTTTGACTTGCTGAAAAAACTCAGCAGTGAAGGTAAAATTGAGATTATTAGCAGTGCAATGTATCACCCTCTGATACCCATCACCCAAAAAGACACTGTAATCAGACAAATCAAAAAAAACAACCAGATACTAAAAAATGTGTTGGGTTGCGGGAGAACAAACGGTTTTTTCCCTCCTGAATTAGCTGTGGACAGCAGAAGTCTTGATTTAATAGACAGTAAATATATATTAGTTGATGAAACTTCGATAGATAAAAAACTGAAGATTCAAGATTCAATAGTAAAATACGGCAAAAAATACTTATTAGTAAATAACCGCAAAGTTTGTGAAATAATGAGAGCGCATCGCAGAGAGCTTTTTGCAAAAAAGGTTGCTGATTTAGTACTAAGAAATACTGATAAAGCAGGCCTAATAGTGACAGCAAACGACGCTGAAATATTTGGCCATCATTTTTCGGAAAGATTACATTTGCTGGCTGATTTACTAGACTCAAAAGAAATTAAATTTATCAAAGCAGCTGATGCTGTTGCTAAGTTTGGCAATCAGGCAACTACAATTTCCGGCGTCAAAGCATCCACTTGGGATATCAATCAAGGCTTTAGCTTGTGGAATAAAAATGTTTTGCAGAAGAAATATTTAAAACTGTTGCAGTCTATTTATAGGTTTGCATCAGAAAGTTTAAACGATACAGCTGTAAATTTTTTTGATGAGGGAAACTCATCCTGTTATTTATTTTGGCTGTCTAATTGGCCATGGTGGCATCCGGGCTTGGCAGATGAAGGAGCCACTCAGCTTATGAAATGCATCCGAAGTTTACCTGTTCCTGGGAAAGAAAAAATTAGGATTGAGAAAATATACTTTGATTTGCTAAAGGATATGTGGCAGTATCACTGGTTAGGGAAGGCAAAAATTAAGTATAAAGAACATTATGAAAAAATATTAGCACCAAAGGAAAAATGAGTGTACCAAATATAATCCACTTTTGCTATTTCGGGGGTAGACCAATTAGTCTGGTTAATTATGTGGCGATTAAAGAAGCAGCTAAGATTAACAGTCCTGATAAAATTTATTTTCATTATGATACCAAACCAACTGGTAAATGGTGGATGAAGGCAAAAAAGCTCTGCGAGCCTGTAAAAATTGAACCTATTGAAGAAGTGTTTGGACAAAAGTTGACTATGTTGGATCATAAGGCGGATGCATGGCGGTTGCAAAAGTTGTTGTTGGATGGCGGAATTTATTTAGACACTGATGTGATTTGCAACCAACTCTTTGGACTGTTAAAAGAAAATTCAGTAGTGCTGGGTGAAGAAAAGGCTTATGGAAAAACTGTAGGACTTTGCAGTGTGGTAATACTTGCTAAACCAGGAGCAAATTTTATGAAAAGATGGTGGGATGGTTATAATCCAGTAAAGTCATTATGGCGTGGATTCAGATCGTCAGGACACGATTTATACTGGACAGAATTAATTATTAAATACCCATACTTTTTGTCACATTACTGGGCTGATGAAGTGAAAGTTGTACCGTTTGAACAGTTTTATGGATTTAGTTGGACTAATGAAGATTTGAAAAAATTTTATAAGGCCAACGAGGAAATTCCTCAGTCATATGTTTACCACTTATGGTCTAACGGCGCCTATGATAGGTATTTAAAAGATGTTTCAGAAGAATCTATTAAATCATCCGACACTAATTTCTCCAGGCTTATATTGAAATATTTGTAGGTTAAATGCGAAAACAAGGATATTTTCCATATGCTGATAGATGAAGCAGAAATCATAGTAAAAGCAGGTCATGGCGGAGCAGGGCGCGTTTCTTTTAGAGGAAAGAAAACAGGAGGACCTGATGGGGGAAATGGAGGCAAAGGCGGGGATGTTTTAATAAGGGCCGTATCTGATATATATGTTTTGAAACAGTTTCTTTCCAAAAAGGTACGCAAGGCAGAAGACGGTAAAAACGGAGGATCTAGGATAAGATCAGGAGCAAACGGAAAAGATTTAATTTTAACAATGCCAGTAGGAACTGTCATTACAGATGAAGAAGACAGGGAAAGCGAATTAATAGAAGAAGGCCAGGAAATACTACTGGCAAAAGGCGGATTAGGAGGAAGAGGAAATGAATCCTTTAAGTCTTCAATCAATACAACCCCAAGATATGCTCAAAAGGGTCTTAGCGGAGAGGAAAAAAGATTAAAGATAAAACTTAAATTAATTGCAAACTTTGGCTTAATCGGACTTCCGAATGCAGGTAAAAGTTCTCTTTTAAATGAAATCACAAATGCTAATGCAAAAATTGGTGATTATCCTTTTACGACCCTGGAACCAAACCTGGGAGTTTTGAATGGTAAGGTTTTAGCAGATATACCGGGTTTAATAGAAGGAGCCTCAGAAGGCAAAGGCTTGGGGTATAAATTCCTAAAGCATATAGAAAAAGTGGAGCTTTTGCTTCATTGCATTTCTTCCGAATCAGATGATCCTGCCGGGGATTATAAAATAATTAGGGAAGAACTTAAAAAATTTAATTCCAGTCTTTTAAACAAAAAAGAGATTATTTTGCTGACAAAATCAGATCTCAAAGAAATTAAGATAAAAAGAATAAACAAAAAAAAGGTCCTTCCTATATCAATACATGATTGGGACTCCGTACAAGCTCTTATTAAAATCCTCTTAGAAGATTAAAAAGAGTCTGTTGTGCTAAAATGCTGCTGTGATAATTACAAAGAGTGAACCCTTCACTAAAAACGAAACTACTAAACTAAAAGAGGTGTTTGATGTATATATCAAAACTGTAATTGATGTTAAACAGAAAATATGTTCCGCTGGAATGGATCTTCATTTCGAAGAAGAAAAGATTCTTTTAGAACAGGGGTCAAAACAAAAAGATTTATGGGGCGGCGGAATTGATTTAGAAACAAAAGTTATTGATTTTAATTCCTTCATTAATATCAGACCCAGTGATAAAAATACCAGCAATGAAGTTCAGGATCCGAAGATAAGAAAAATTTACGGGGAATTAACCAAATTTTTCTTTAAAGAGATTTTATGAATCAGAAACTGGTTATAGAATCATTAGCCATGGATTTAAAAAGGGTAGCTCTTGGACTTCATAGAGGTTCACATTCTATGGCAAACAGATTTAAAGAGGAAGCTTTAAAAAGGGAATCCGAACTAGAGAATTATCAGTTAGACAGTTATCTTAGAAATCTTTTAAAAAAAACTAAGGAAATATTACTAAGCAAAAAAGACAATAGAGCAGAAGATATCTTGATGTACAGTATTCTCTTCCAGAACTTTGCTTTAAAGAAAATGCAGTGACAGGAAAAAAAGTTAAAATAATAGCTAAAAAGTTGTGAATGTAGCATATATCCAATAAAAGAGAAGCTGATAAACTACAATTGTGTTGCAAAACTTTATACTGTGGTAAAATCATTTGCAGAACCTAATGCAACACATTAGAAACAATCAAATAGATCAAATAGCTCAAATGTAACGAGAAAATATTACTGTCCCCATTGAGCCTTATGAATAGAATTTATTAAACTATTTATTAATCTTATGAATAACCGGCTTGGGAAAAATTTAGCTCAAATGTTAAAAGGCGGAGTCATCATGGATGTGGTGAATGCCGGTCATGCCAATATTGCGGAAAAAGCAGGGGCAGTAGCAGTAATGGCACTTGAGCGGGTACCAGCTGATATCCGCTCAGCAGGAGGAGTAGCCAGGATGTCTGACCCTATCATGATAAAAGGGATTCAGAAAGTTGTCACCATACCTGTTATGGCAAAATGCCGTATAGGACATTTTGTGGAAGCACAGATTCTTGAATCTTTAAAGGTTGATTTTGTGGATGAAAGTGAAGTGCTGACACCTGCTGATGAGCAGTTTCATATTGATAAACATAAGTTTAAAGTGCCTTTTGTCTGCGGCTGCCGTAATCTGGGGGAAGCACTACGTAGAATTGAAGAAGGAGCAGTTATGATAAGAACCAAAGGAGAGGCTGGCACAGGCAATATTGTTGAAGCGGTAAAACACATAAGAGCGGTAAATAGCGGTATTGCTGAACTTAAAGTATTGCTAAAGAAAAAACAAATTATAAAATTAAAGGAAAAAGCCAAGGAATACCGAGTGTCAAATGAATTAGTCTTACAAACAGCAAAATTAGGTAGACTTCCGGTTGTTAATTTTGCTGCCGGCGGAATTGCAACTCCTGCAGATGCAGCGCTTTGTATGCAGCTTGGAGTTGATGGAGTATTTGTAGGGTCAGGAATATTCAAAAGCAATAATCCGGAAAAAATGGCAAAAGCAATAGTTGATGCGGTGGCTCATTTTAATGATCCCGGCAAAATAGCCAAAGCAAGCGAAAATCTAGGTAAAGCCATGGAAGGACAGGAGATTGCAACACTTGAAACAAAAATGGCTACCCGAGGTGTTTAACCGCATAGGTGTCCTTGCGTTCCATGGCGATGTCATAGAACATATAGAAACTACTAAAAACGCATCTAAAAACCTTCATTTAGATATTGAGGTAGTGCCTGTCAGAGCTAAAGATATTATTCATACCCTTGATGCCTTAATCATCCCGGGTGGAGAAAGCACCACTTTGCATAAGTTATGTGAAAGAGAGGGTATGTGGGAAGGTATGAAGAAAATTAAGAATATATTCGGCACTTGTGCGGGAGCAATTATGCTTGCTAAGGTGGTACATCACAAAACTGCAGATCAGAAAACCCTGGAGCTAATGGATATAGAAATAGACAGAAATGCCTATGGAAAACAAACTGAATCTTTTGAAAAAAACATACAAATAAGTCTGGGAAATATTAATGCAGTATTTATCCGTGCACCAAAAATAAAAAAAGTTGGGAAGGATTTAGAGATACTGGCAAGAATTAAGAAAGAGATTGTAGCCTGTGAACAAAGAATAGGTGACAGTTATTATTTAGCAACCTGCTTTCATCCGGAACTTACTTCAACAGTATTTCATGAGTATTTTATAAAACAGGTATACAGGATTTAAATTATTTCCTGAAATAGATGTAAGTATAGTGCACAGAATTGATTAATTGTTTCATTTGTTCTCAAAACTACTGAGACTTCATATTCCTTTGCCGCCATTGATCATAACACAGGAAGGTACAAATATCGGTTACAATACTTGCCGTTCTTAAAAAGAAACATCAAGTAAGTAAATTGATTGGCAGCCAACGTTGAAACCTATTACAAGAACTTGAAACCGATTGAAGTAGCTATTTACAATCACTTCTTCTTGGGTATGATAAAATTGAAATATGAGCGGCGATCCTGGGCCCGTTAAGGATTTACTAAAAGTATCAAGGCGCGATAGAAAAAGAATTGACAAAAGCGACAGTTGGAAGAACACCTCAGTCCTTATCAATCAGATAAAAGCAACCGGTAGGCTAATTGAAACAATTGAAAAGCTCGACAAGCAAAACAGGCGATTAGAAAAAGCTGCCTTATTTGTTGGCTGTGCGGGAGTTCTAGCTGTCACTTTTCAAATATCGTCACTTATCCTTCCAAAAATAAACGCTATTTTGTTTTCACTTGTATCTACGTTGTTTGTCGTTTTGTTTATCGGGCGTTGGATTAAAAAAGGATTGTGAGTTATTTTGAAGGTTTAACTGGTTAATTGATAACTAACAAATCTTTGTAAAAGCTGTTATACTTTGCCCAAATGGAATTGATACTGTTTGCTCCTTTAGTGCTACTTCTTCTTTATTCTATTAAACAAGTTAATGAATATGAGAGTGGGGTTAAGTTTAGATTTGGCAAATATGTTGGCTTGATGAATCCCGGATGGAGAATTGTCTGGCCTGTTATTGAATCCTGGGCAAGAATAGATATAAGGGTAAAAGCTGTTGATGTACCTGATCAGGAAGCTATAACCCGTGACAATGTTTCTGCAAAAGTTAATGCTGTTATTTATTATCGTGTTAATTCAGCAAATAAAGCTGTGATTGAGGTGGAAGATTTCTACTATGCTGTATCCCAGCTGGCCCAAACTACCATGAGAAATGTGGTGGGAGAAACCGCTCTTGATGATCTCTTATCTAAAAGAAACGAGGTGGCAGATAAAATTCAAATGATTATAGACAAAGCCACAGACCCCTGGGGTATAAAGGTGGAAGCTGTTGAACTAAAAGATATTATTTTGCCGGATGAAATGAAACGGGTCATTGCAAGACAGGCAGAGGCGGAGAGGGAAAGAAGAGCTATCATTATCCGGGCAGAAGGGGAAAAAGCTGCAGCGGAAAACATTGCTTTGGCAGCAGGAAAACTTAGCAAAACTCCAGGCGGTTTACATGTTAGAACCCTTCAAACTTTAAGTGAACTATCTGCTGATAAAAATAATACTATTGTATTTGTCACCCCTCTTGAGATACTCCGTGCCTTTGAAGGTTTGGTTAAAAAAACTTCTAAAAATTAGCTTTTTACTAAATTCAGAACTCAACCTGTTAAATACATTATTGACTTTATATTTATTAAGATATATATAAATAAATTATAAGCTATGTATACAAAAAATACATAACTTAACAATCTGCCTACCTGCTCTTATACAGATGAGAATAGAAAGAGGAATAACATCAAAAGACATTTTTGAAGCAGCAAATAGCATTTTAGGGATTGACCTTGTAGGACAAGCAACATTAAGAAACAAATGTATTCCAGATTTAATCATATGTTTAGCTTGCAACCCTCCTGAACATGATGTATATGAAATAAATAGAGTATTCGCTGTGGTTGTAAATAGCCTAGGCGTTTTATCAAGAGATGGGAGGATTGAAGTAATCATGGGTCAGGAAACTCCTTTGCTGGGTTCACCTCCAGCAGATGAAATTAGCTTACCAAGACTACATTATAAGGAAATTCTGGGTATTAAACGTACAACTACATTAACAGAATATATAATAGATGAGGAGGATAAATATGCGGTTAATATATTAACCAAAGCGAGAATAGGTACCAGATACCGTATAATGGATGAAATTCCGTTAACAAGAATGATTACAGTTATTTTATATCCTGATATGGATCTAGCGGGAAAAGCTCTAGATTGCCCAAATCAAGGCAACGGCCTAGAGGAGATATGCTTAGTTACGAAAACTATGTTTGGTTTTCAGTTGGGACCAGGCACAGGTTTATATCATTCTCGAATGCATAATGGTGCGGCTTGAAACATCTTTAAAAGTGATAAGTTTAAAGAGCTTGCTGTTTTAATCCTCAAATCTTTTTCGGAGTCACCTAGAAAACCATACTTTAGTAGAATAGGCTTAAAATCTATTAATATTTAGAGGGTTGAGAAAGAATTGTGAAGACAATATAATTGTGGATATAAAAAGATCAGTTTGAAAAAGTTACATGATAAACTGATAGAATAAAAAAAATAAGTATGTTAATAAATATTCTAAAAAGAATTACACATATGCTCCGCAAATTAGCAAGCTGGCTTATTAGATCTTCATGGAAGAAAAAGGTTGTTTTTGCTGCCTTGATTTTAATTATTGCCTTTTTTGCAGGGAAAAGGTTTTTAAACAGTGAAAAAAACGGATATATTTTCGACACAGCCCAAAAACGGACAGTAACTGAAATTATTTCAGAGTCAGGGATTATTACAACAAACGGCACTGTAAATATTTACTCTCCAACCAATGGTGTGATCGAAGATGTTTTTGTTTCAAACAGCAAAGGGGTCAGTGAAGGGCAGGAACTTTTTACTGTTAAAAGCACTGCAACGCAGCAGGAGAAAACAGCTGCATTTGCAGCTTACCAGGTTGCAGCTTCAGCACTGCAGCAAGCAGAAAATACACGCCGTAGTACTGAGGCTATCGTTGATCGGGTACATGATGATGTAAAGGACCATGACGATGACGAAAGTTTTCTGCAGAAGGAAACAAGAACAACTGCAGAAGTAGCAAATGATAATGCGTATGACGGGCTAGTAGCAGCCCGTGCACAGCTTACCTCCGCACAGGTTGCATATCAGGCAACACAAAATGCAACAGTAACAGCTCCAATTTCAGGTGTAATATCAAATTTGTCGGTTACCAAAGGAGGCAGTGTCATTGTAAATGCCCCGCTTGCTCCAACGTCACCAGCGTTAAAAATCGGAAACCTTAGGGCAGCAGAAGCAATGATTTCTGTTGGCGAAAGCGACATAAATAAAATAGAAGTTGGTCAGGAAGCTTCAGTTAAAACAGATGCGGTTGATGACAAAATCTATAAAGGTGTAGTTACTAGGGTTGATGAAACCGGAACCGTAACCCAGGGCGTAGTCGGCTTTAATGTTTATATTGATATAACTGATCTTAATGAAAAACTCAAAGCAGGGATGACTGTGGATGTGGATATTGTTACTAATAAATTGGAAAATGTATTGGCAGTCCCGGCTACGGCAGTAAAACCATACCAAAAAGGCCGTGCAGTCAGGAAATTAAATAGTAGCGGTGAGATGGAGTTTTTGCCAATAAAAATGGGCGTAAAAGGAAAAGAGTTTGCTCAGATTATCGAAGGTCTTGCGGAAGGGCAAAAAATTATTGTGTCGCTTACCAATGAAAAGGCAGAACGAAAAAGTCCGTTCGGCTTCTAATATGGTAAATGGAAACTCAGCACTTATTAACCTACAAGGGATCATAAAAAAGTATCCAATTGGGACAGATTTCTACCAGGCTCTAAACGGTGTTGACGTTGTTATTAACCAAGGCGAGTTTGTGGCAATTATGGGACCCTCCGGTAGTGGAAAATCAACACTGATGCACATTATGGGTGCACTGGACACACCCACAGAAGGTAAGCAGTTTTTCAAAGGAAAAGATAT
>JAHIVD010000077.1 GCA_018816815.1 Patescibacteria group bacterium | reverse complement strand
GGCATTCCATTGTCAAAGATACTGGCTGTAGGTTCTGCTCATGACCGGCCGCTGGCTATACCCACCATTGAGAATATTCCAGCCGCATTGACTGCTGAAATCAGGAAGATGCTGGCTGACAAAGGTTATGATAATTCCCATATGAGAGCATATTTAAAAAGTATTGGTATTGATCCTGATATTCCAGAGAAAGAGCCATATATTACCTGGAGAGAGAAAATTAATCTCATGGCCCGGGGAAGATACCGGCTTAAAGGACAAACCAGCAATCACAAGAGATTTGCAGTGGAGAGAACTAATGCCTGGATAAAATCATTCAGAAGGTTAAGGTTTAGGTTTGATTACAGTATTTTGTCATTTACAGCCTTTTTAAACCTGGCATTTGTAGTTATCTGTATTAGGAAACTCATTCCATAGAAGAAAAATCTGAAATCCCAAAGTTAGATTACCCACCATAACTATAGTTTTGAAACCACTTCGTCTAACTACTAGAGGTCTTGCTGCCCACCTCTGGTTTTAACAATTGAGACTTCGCAAAAGTATCACAATTGAGATTTCGCATTACACTTTTAAAAACTCCACTAAGTTTGGTTACAGAAGAGTAGCAAGAGAGTTAAGGAAAAAACAGGGACTTCAGATTAAGGATTCAACTGTTAGGAATATTTTAAGTAGAGCCAGGGGAAAAGACCTGCTTAAGGGAGAAAAAGTAATTAGTTCTAATGGTAAACCTGTCAGGTTTTATGACTGGTACTCTGCTGAACCTTTTGAGGTTATCCAGACTGATTTAAAGGTAATACTGGATAAAAAAGCCCTGCCCCGGGAGGTCTACCACCATACTCAAAAATACAACCTGCCCTTGTATCAATGGACTGCAGAGTGTGTTAATACCAGGATTAGGTTTCTTTGTTATTCATATGAAAAATCATTCACCAACGGATTAACTTTTTACCTGATGGTAATTGCCTGGCTCCGGGCTCACAACATTAGGGCAGAGTTAGTATTTACTTTTGATTGGGGTGAGGAATTTGGTGGTAAATCCAGGCAGAAAATTACTGACCTAAAAAAGCTGCTTAAACCACTTGGAGCAACAATACACCAAAACCACAAAGGACAATCACAGGAAAATGGATTTGTTGAAAGGTCCCACAGGACTGATGATGAAGAGTTTTACATACCCAGATTACAAACTATTAAAAACAACAAGCAGTTCTTTCTGGAAGCATTAAACTGGACCTGGTATTACAATACAAAAAGAGAGCATACAGGAGAAGGCATGAACTCTACCCCTTACCGGAAACTGCAAAAACAATACGCTTGGATATCCAAAGATATCTGTGCATTTCCACCCTTGCTGCTTGATAAAATATCTACTAATATTGGGCCCTGGGGTGGATACAATCAGCTAGCTCATTACCGAAACAATTCATTTATGGATAAAGAACATACAGAATATATGTTCAGTTTAAGGGGTACCTACCAGTCTGAACTTTTTGTATGATAGACTATGTTATATGACTGGTAAATACCTCGCCAGTTTTGACGGAACTAAGATTTATTACCACAAAACTACCAGGGATAAAAACAGGTGTTTGGTATTTCTTCATGGGTTTGGGGGCGATCTGACTGCCTGGCAAAAGGAGAGAACATATTTTACCAAGCTAGGAATTTCTACTATTGCCATGGATCTTAGAGGCCATGGTTTATCAGAGCGTAGCAATAATAAAGATTTCTATAAATTGGAAAATTTCTCAAAAGATGTAGCAAGTTTGATAGAGAAAGAAAAACTAGCAAATCCAATAGTTATCGGGCATTGTTTTGGAGGCATGGTTGCAATTTTCTTTCAGGCTCAATTTCCCAAAGTTTCCAAAGGATTAATACTGGTAAATACAAGTTACAAGCCGCCGTTTTTTAGCTACAATCCGATGCAGCGGACTTTTTTCAAACAAATTATTAGTTTTATATTAAAATTTATACCTAATATCAAAGTTAGCGGACATGCAGATTTTGATAAATTTATCGGTACATCTGATCTGGATGTAAAACGAATCCTGTCTGATATTTTGCATACTTCCCTGCGGAGTTATTTAATGTTGTGTAATAGCCTGATAGACCTAAATGCCAAAGAGTTGCTGAACAAAATCACTGTATCAACTCTAGTTGTAGCAGGAACAAAAGATAGCATATTCCCTCCAAATATTGCTCAATTTTTGTCTAAAAGAATAAAAAATTCTGAACTTGATCTAATTAAAGGAGCAAACCACATTATAGTTATTAATAATCCTAAGATTCTTTCGGAAACAATTGAACGGTTTTTACAGAAGATTAAATTTTTATGAAGCTAAACAAGACTCAAATAACAAATTGTCTTAATTGATTTAATTGATCTTGAGATGTTTCCGCTACCCATAATCTGGCTTTATTGTACTGTGATCTTAATCCTGTTGAAGTCAGTCCGCCTCTTTTTGCTAAAAAAACTATTGTTTTCTAACCCTTTCCTCATTTCCCACCCATAGTTTATTTAAACAGAGTTTTGGCATACTCTAAATACTCAGGATATCCTTGCTCTGCCATAAAGTACCACCACTCAACCCCCCAAAGATATACTTCATCAAATCCGGTTTTTCGGGAATAATCTACATAACTTCTAAAATCTTCTACTGTAAAAAGCTTCGCTTGTTGCTCCGGCGACATGAGAGTGCCATTAGCCAGCCAAGGCTCGGCCTGAAGTTCTACAATAATAGTCTTTTGATTACTGCGGGCAAAAATATTTCTTACTAAGCTTGATTTAAGACTGTAAAAATACGGAGGCAAAGGATAGGTTGTATATCCAAAGAACTTGTCGTATACCTTCCTATACAAAGTTGTCCCAAACACATCTGAAAGTTGTTCAGGTATGATCCAAAAACCCAATTCTCCGGAGTCTGTAAGAATAATTGTTTTATCGCTAAGGCTTCTTACCAGCGTAACTTCGCTTTTTAGGAAAATTTTGTCCGGAACATCGCAATCCTCTCCAAATCCTTGCAGAAGCGGTTCGTTCTCTATCTGCCAAGCCCAAATCTCAGAACGATCTTTGTATCTTTCAACTACTCTTTGAATAAACTCCAGAATTTTCTGCTGTCTCTCGGAAACACTTAAGTTTTTTGCCCAGGCAGGGATATGGCATTCTGGCCAGCGGGGCTGTCTTGCACCTAAAATTAGAATTACTTTTGAATCCCTTTTGCTTGCTTCATTTAACATAAAATCAGTTTCTCTGAAGTCATATATACCAGGCTCCGGTTGCAAGATATCCCAATAGCTTGGTATCCTGAGATATCTAACTTTAAGATTGTCTAATATCTGAATATAAATACTTTGCCAATTCAAATGCAGATACTTGGCATATCTTGGAGAAAAAGTTACTCCATAGCTAATTTGAGAAGGATAAGAATAAGTTTTTTCAAAAATGACACTTCCCAAAACAATCAGAAGTAAACATAACAGAAAACCTATCAAAAACTTTCTCATATTACTAATATAACTTTTTTTGATAAAATAGGACAGGATGTACAAGAAAAAAATTAAACTGGCTTCTGTAATTATTACTTACAATCGGATCAGCGAAGCTAGAGCCCAAATGGATATTATCAAAGAAGCCTGGCAGCCCTTGTTTGGAAGCATTAATATTTATCATGAATTTAACGGCGAAAAAAAGTGGTACCCTAAAAAATACAGGGAGGATTTTTTGCACAGACATAGATCTATGTCTCATCTTGTTGGTGCAACTTATATGTTAAATCAAGGCATAAAACATGTTTTAGAATCTGGTAAAAAATACGATTATATTATCGCTACTTCTGCTGATGTTTGGTTCTATGATTCCGATAAATTAAAAAGAATTATCAAAACTTGTCAGGAGAAACGGTTTCAACTGGCAACTTCACTTTGGGGGCTGACTGTTTTAGCTACAGAGTTTTTTATTATTACTCCTGAACTGGCAAAAAAAGTCTTTCCGTTAAAATATACACAAAGAGCCAGTCAGTACAGATTAATAGAATGGATTCACCTTTCTAAGATTGCCATTTTTGAAGCTATATTTACCCTAAAAATAATGAGGGTATTGAAAAACCCTAACAAAATATATTTAATACCAGGGCGAAGGACGGTTTGGCCCAAAAACAGATATCATTCTGCAAATTTTTATGCCTCACATCATGATCAACACTCAAGAAAAAAGAATCTTATACCTAAAATACGTACTGTTTTAGGAAGTAAAATCGAAAATATGCCCAGTTTAAACAAATTTTTATTTAGTTAAAAAAAATTATTTATTTAGTTTTTTAAAATTGCCGAATTCATATTCAACTGAGCTTTTTTTACGCCCAAAAAGTAAAATCTTAAGTCCATATAAAATCATCTTTAAAGCATACTTTCTCCTGCCTTCTTTATCCACTCTTCTGGTTGATGTATGAAATCTCACGCTTTTTAAAAAGACCAGTTTACCGCCAGCTCTGATGATTTTTTGAACCAACTGTTGATCCTCCCCTACTGCAATTTCTACGTCAAAACCTCCAACTTTATTAAATATTTTCCTTCTTATATATAAATTCCTGGCAACAATAACAGGCCAAAAATATCTGGAGCATTTAAATAACAGGTCTTCTGCTTTGAAATAAAGTAAGTTT
The DNA here is from genome assembly GCA_018816815.1 of Patescibacteria group bacterium. GTDB lineage: Bacteria > Patescibacteriota > Microgenomatia > Daviesbacterales > UBA10151 > UBA10151. The sequence goes on along the minus strand of JAHIVD010000077.1, from coordinate 1,014 downwards.
TTCCAGGAACTGGAATCAGGCAGATTTTTGGCTACTGCCACATCAGGTTTTGCTTTTAATATCTCTTTGAAATATTTTTCCAGGATATCCTGTTCTTTTAACTCCATGTCAGCATCTAAAAAAAGCAGATGAGGCGAGGTAGTTTTTTTTGCTCCGAAATTACGCTGCCGGCCAACAGTGCTCTTAGGAATTCTAAAATAGCGTAAGTTTTTTAGTTTAGATTGTCTTTTTTTAATTTCTGCTATAGTTTTATCTTTTGAATACGCATCCACTACAACTAATTCTTTTGGCATGACTGATTGCTTGATAATTGAATCAAGCAATCTGCCTATAAAATCTTCCTCATTTAATGTAGGAATGATAACAGTAATATCAATTATAGTTTCGGGGTCAAGCATTTTTGCGCTCTTTCTAGAAGAACTGCTTTTTCAACTTCATTTAGCGCAGAAGAAGAAGCTTCCTTCTTTAAAAAATCACATGCCGACAATCTGGAATCTGCGATTTGCTTTGCAAGCAATGGTTTCTCTGCTAAATCAAATCCATCAATTAGTTTTAGGTCAAATTTAGATAAATTATTAATTGTTGCTCTAATTGACATCTGTGCTCTTTTGTCAGAAACATTGCTATAAACTGCTTGTAAAACACTCATCTGTCCGGTTATATTTTTACTGACCTCTATTGCAAAATTGGGATCTTTTAGATTGGCTTTACCAATAAATTCCTGCAAATGAAAAAGATACTGATATAGTGTTGGCTCAATCAGATCCTGACGGGTATTTGCCAAGCCTTTAACTTCCCTGATCCGTCTTGTTGAAAATTCAAGCTCACGGGCTGCTGCTACTTGAGTGGTGCCTGCGAATTTTAACTCCAGAATCTCACGGACTGATTTTAGAAAATAAAAAGGGGAAGCAGGGGTAATTTGAGATTGACCAAGCCCATCTTCTTGAGCAAAAACAGGAGAAATACAGAAAGGTGTAGAAATATAGAAAATGGAAGGTAAAAGACAAAATATAG
>JAHIVD010000076.1 GCA_018816815.1 Patescibacteria group bacterium | reverse complement strand
TAAAAAAACTATGATCATGACAATATATGAAATATTTCTTGAAACCTGCCAGAGTTTTAGGATTGGGTTTAGAATAGATGTTCCGGATGGTTGTCCTGTTATGGCATGAGCATCCTTGATAATCCCTAAGCCTTGTCCAACACTAGCCAGATAATCAGTTGTTTTAACAGGAGGGTTCATGTACAGCGCTCCTATTACTGATGTAACTGCACCTAGGGTTCCACCTGATAAATTAACTTGGGACAAAACCGGTACACTTTGGATTGCACCCTGAGTATCTCTAGTAACTTGATAAGTTAAACATGGTTGACTAATTGCAGATTGCCCAATAGCTAAACAGAAAAAAGAATGAAACATATTGTTCACCAAAAGATCAGTATAGAGCGGAGAAGTTGGAGAAATGACAGGAGGAAGAGTGGAGATAGGATACTGATTTGTCTCAAAAGATGAATTACTTGTTTTTAGAGCAGCTGGCAGAGACTCGTTTGAAGTAGATGTATTGGTTTGAGCATAAGCAGAGCTGAGGAATGTAAAATGTAAAAAGTAAAATGTAAAAATAGAAACAAGAAGAATAAAAAACAGTTTCACTGTGTTTTGTAAACTATTTGTTGTAAATTTAAATACGGCAGTCATACTTTAACATTAAACAAATCAAGCTTTCTTTGCAAGTTTAAGTTTATAGTATAGATTTGTCTGTAGTTACAGAGACTGTTATAAAAGGGTTTTTATATTAAATACTGTTACTGGTAATCCGGTGAAGCTTGCAATCAGTTGCAAGATCAACCAGGCAGCAATCATAAAAACAATACCCAGTATTGCCCAAATAGATGCTTGGCGGGCAGCTTGAAGAGCTTTGGGTTCTCCGCCGGAAACAAGGAATTGAAATCCTGACCAGACTAACATCATAAGCATGGCTATAAATCCAAGACCTACAACAACAGAGATAATATTACTGAAAACTTCTTCAATTTCTGTTAAACCTGCCGGGCAAGGTCCAAAATTTGGGTCATTTGGGTCACAATCTGCATAAACAGGGGAAATGTAAAAAGTAAAAGTTAAAGCGGAAAACATCAGTATTAACCATAAAAACTTTTTCATAAATCCATGAATCCTTTGAGATTATTTTAACTTATCACTAATATTTGTATAGATCAAGTTGTAGGAGGTGCCGGGATGGGAAGACCTTCTGTGGTGATATCAGGGAAACCTAAAATTTGAGCGCCAACAGTTGCTAAAGCAAATGCTATTGATAAAACAGCTATACCTATGAGAGCATTGATGATTCTATTCCGGGCATTACCAACAGCCTCTTTGTCTCCTCCGGATGTAATCCATTCAAAAGACCCCCAGATGAGCATGATTAAAACTGCTAAGACAGCAATACTAAAAGAAATAGTGATTAAATTAGTAACAAATGCGCCAAGATTTTTATAGCCTAATTCGGGCGCAATGATGTCTATTGTTGCATCTGCAGCAAATGCTGATATCGGAGTTAATAAAGCAGTGATAGCAGAAGTTAAAGCTAATAATTTTTTCATTCTTACTTAACTATATCTATATTGAAAAGTACTTGTCAAGTAACCGAAATATTTTCTTTTAATATCCGACAGTCTGGATTAGACTATGGATATGAATCAGTTAACAAAGATTGTAATTACCTGGGAGCTTTTTGAATCAGGTATTCCTAAACTGCACATAGCCGGGAAGTTAGACATACACAGAGAAACAGTTCATCTGTGGATCAAAGGCATTGAAGAATTTGGGCTTCTGGAATTCCTGGATAACTATCTATCAGCCAAGAAAGGTGAAAGAGCAAAAAGAAAGATTGATGGGTTGCTTAAAGCTAGAGTGTACAGATTAAGGGAAGAAAACAGAAACTGCTGTGGTCAGAAGATTAAAGAATATCTGAAAAGGGATTATGGAATTAGCTTAGGTGTTAAGTCAATCTACAAAATCCTGGGAGAAAAGTATACACTCCGGAGTAAGTGGAAGAAGAACCAGAAAAGAGGACCAATTCCTGAAGCCAGTAGTC
>JAHIVD010000075.1 GCA_018816815.1 Patescibacteria group bacterium | reverse complement strand
TGAAATATCCATCAACGACAACGTCCAATGTCACAGAATCTTGACCGGAAAGGACTGGATGGTAGGTGTCGATATACAAAGATCTATGCTGACAGCTCTGGTCTTCGATCCAGCCATAGCCACCGATGTTACCTCCGGGTAATGCACTGTATTCATAGCCGTGCTGCTGGGAGAAAACAATCAATGTACCTCCATTTTTAACATATCGTTCAAGATTGGATTTGAAAGAAATTAAAGAATCTAAACCATAAAGTCCGCCTGTTGGGATAATGAGAATTGGATAATCATTCACCAAATCTGGTAATAAACCAATGTCTATAAAGCTAACGGGCTCATTAAAACTTGCTAAAAGTTTTTGTGTATCAAGGGGAAATCCTTTAAAAAGAACAGCAACTTCTGGTGCTTCTGGATTAAATGTGCTATTCGATGCTATTTTTGAGGTTGAGACATCATGGTTATCATCAGGTTTGTCGTTGCCAGGAGGCACATCTGGTTCAGGTTCATCACATTTTCCTATTATCTTTATTTCATGTGAACAATACTTTTTCACAGGCCCCATTCCAAGTACAGAACCGTGATCACAGCATTTTATATCACAATAATAATCGTCTTTTACCTTATCGTTACCAACACAATAAGTTTTATCATATTTATTACAGTCGACTTTGTTTTCTTTAACAACCTTACACTCTGCTTGTGGTCCTTCATTAGAGAAAAATGGTCTATTAATTGCTGGTTGGGGGCCTACGCAATCAACATCCTTATAAATCGCCAAATCGCCAGAACAATAACACTTGTCCTTGTCGTTACACTTCTCATATGTACTGCCCCCAAAGGGGAAACCCCAAATACAGCTAGACACACTGATACAGGGGCCAGGAAGAAACCACTGTAAATATAAGCATGGATCGACACAGCTTGCTTCAGCTCTTAATAATGTTTCATAAATACAAAAATACTTATAGCGGCCATACTCAAAACAATCCTTATCAAATATACAATAAGGATCAGCCACCGCTATTCCAGAAAACATCAATACCATCATAACTGCTAAGGATATCGCTATGGTTTTACGTCCCTTCTCTTTCTTCGCCGCTTTGTTAAGTTTCATATATTTTCTCGCCTACTAAAATAATAATCCTAAACTATCTTGTCGCCCACCTGCAATAGATTGTTGGCGCCGTTATCCCAACCGCTTACCCAGAAGAAACACCATCCTCAGCAAACTTTACACCTGATCATGTTTTCTCACTTCCACCTTTTACCTCTTCATACCCAGCGCCACTCTGTAACGCACACCATGTAGAACGAGAAAAGAGCAGAAAACAACATGGAATATTATCCCTCTGTGCATATTCTCCACCAAATCTCGTTATTAATGCTTTAACTGGAACTTTTTGTTTAGTAATCTGCCATAGTATTTAGACCTTTCGATTTTTATTCATGATTAATGATTATAATGTTTATCATTAGGATGAATTTGGGAGCCTTCTGGTTTTTGGACGAATCTTCCAAAATTTTGTATAGTCCTGTATTGGCTCCCTTTTCGCTCAATCAAGAGTTCATACTTGTATGCCAGAACTACGACCTGAAAGCAAAAACTCGGTGGGTTTTAAGGTCAATTTATGGCTCAAAAATAGGAGTAAATGGAACTATGAATAAGCTCTCTTTTTCTCTGACAAAGATAGAAACGGCTCAGTAAAGATATTTATTAGATTATATAAGGATTGTCGCTTGACATAAATAATAGCATTTTAATAACTTTTCGTCCTATTTTATCTATTATTAAAGTTATCTAAAGGAAATAGGACGTTTCAAAACGATTTAACGCTTTTTGGATGAATAATATACTTTAAAATATTATTGGATAGTAAGAATGCTTAAATTCTAAATGATTTATATAAGTTTTTAACGGCAAAATGCCGCCTAACGCGAGGTGAAATTATGAGATTGAGAAATATAACTCTGGCAGGCATAATCCTGTTAGTGCTGGCCTTTACTATAGGCATGGCCGACGCCACAGAGAATGCTACAGGCAATGAGACACCAACAGTATCGGCAATTGGATCTCCAACTGAAACATTAACTGTAACTGCAACAGCAACCAGTACAGCAACTGCGGAAGCGGCAGATGATGAAGAGTCGGGTGAAGGTCTAATCGGTCCTGGAAATGCTTTATATGGATTGGCAATAGCATTTGGAAACATCGATGAGGTATTCACCTTCAATGCAAGCGAAAAACTTGGAAAACAGGTAGCCAATGCAAGACACAGGCTAGCTGAAGTAAGAGCCACACTAAAAAAGAATGACACTGAAGCGGCAAACAAAGCACTTGCAGCGTATGAAGCGAAAATCAAAGATGTGAACGATTCAATCTCCAAGCTTCCAGATAAAGCTACTGGACTTGTTAATGCACAGAAGATGATCTTAAAACATCAGCTTATTCTGGTGAATCTTAGCATCACTCACACGAATAATTCTGGACTTCAGAGAGCTTACAACAACAGCAAGGACATACAGATAAGGTTTGCATCAAAGATGGGGCAAAAACTTGACTCCAATATCATGAAAGGGAATCGAACAGCATCGAAGGATGACCAGGTTGCAGTATCTGCAAAAGAAGAGAAGCCTGAAAAGGGAAAAGGAGAGAGGAGAAACTGAAAAAGCGATTGATCAGGGTAAGCTGAAAAAATAAGACCCGGTAAGATAGGCGAAATTTCGTCTATCTTTTTTTATCTTTGATTGAAAGTACATCTCTGATCGTAAGTGTACATTTCCAGAATGGAAGAATAAATATAGAAAATGAAAGCAAATAAACAGGCCTTTCACAATGGATAACGAAGAGACTTTTAGAAGAATTGAAATAGTAGGTGACACCAATTCTGCTTTTTCAGAGAAGGAAACATCGTGTTGTATAAAAAAGATGGGAAAAGATTACGGGCGCGTGCACGCCCCGCCCGTTGCACAGATATAGGCTCTGTATGCATCTATCCTGCCATTCCCAAATTTATTATCGCTGCCTGAACTCCCCAAATCCTTCGCAGTACTGAAAAGCTTGGTTTTCATATCTGTAGGGGTTAAACTGGGGTTAGCAGATTTCAGTAGAGCAACTGTCCCAGAAACTACAGGCGTTGCCATTGAAGTGCCACTAATCGTATTATAGCCATTGTTTAACCATGTGGAGAATATGCCGACACCAGACGCCACAACACCATGGTCTTTCATAGCAAAGCCCTGGCCTGAGAATCTAGCCAACTCGTCATTGAAATTTACTGCGCCCACAACTATAGTTGTGCTAATGCAGCCAGGATTAGAGACACCTGCGCCTCCGCTATTCCCCGCAGCAGCAACCACTGTTATGCCATTATTCACAGCCGTATTTATTGCATTCGTCATGGAGGAATATGCATTATCGCAATTTGTTCTCTTCCAGGTTTGAGAAGTTCCCAAGCTCATGCTTATTACTTGAGCTTCATCGCCTGTGCCTAAAATTCCATCAGGACCCTTCGTCGCCCGGTCTATTCCTGCTATCACGCTTGATAATGTTCCACTGCCGCTATCATCCAGAACCTTGTAAACCATAAATGAGATGTTAGGCGCAACGCCTTTTGCCCTATCACTATTGGCTGTGTTTAAGTTTCCAGCAGCTCCAGCAATTCCAGCTACATGAGTTCCATGACCATCGCCATCCTCACATGTATTGCCTATCGTATATTCGCATGTAACTACCCTGCCTGCGAATTCTGGATGGTTCTGAACAATACCTGTGTCTATGATTGCTACCCTTACACCCTGACCAGTATACCCGTTATTCCAGACCGAAGGTGCATTGATCTGATTATCAGCCATTAAATCCATGGCTTTGACTTCTACGTCATCATCGATTCCCGAAACTCTAAAATGACGCCTAAACTCGCCTAAATTTTCTGCAGGTACCGATGCTGCAATGCTTGGAATTATTTTGTAGGTGTATTTTATTTCCCCTCCAAGATCCCTCACCATTTGGACATCAGCAGGTGTCACAGTATCTTTAAAATTTATGATCACTGGAACCTTTGCGGTATGGGATGCCAAAGCGGGTCTGGTGAATATAGCCAGCAGTATTAACAAAACTAATAGCTTTCTACTTATTAACATTTTATCCTCCCTTAAGGAATTGGGACATATTCCAAAATGTTTCTTTGTTTAGTCTTACATATATAGTTTACGATTAATAATAGAATAATTAAAGAGAGTACCATGCAGCCTCTGGAAATTTGGATACTGAATATTAACACAAGTCTCCAAGTATCTGGAGCCGGTAGTTGTTCACTATTCGCCGAGGCTGATATGATACCCGATGCTTTTCCTTTCTCATCCAAGCTTACCCTCATGTACTGTTTGTCTGCTGTTCGCCATATAAATATTATCTGCCTGATTTATCAGGTAAAAATGTAATACTATCCCAACCACTGAGAAGATCAAAAAGAATATGCGGAATATAAATATTGCCACAAGTTTTGCAGACTCTTAAATATTTAAATTGCTTCCGGAAAAGCCTGATCCAATTTTATTTCAGCAAATATTTAACCAAATAACGATATTAGGTAAAATTAATACGTGTTAATGGCGAAGGTATTGATGTATAAAATAAAATTAGACTAACAAACATGATTCAACAAATTTCAATTGAGGGAGCAAATGCGAGCACCTCTATAAATAGTTCAAACACAACAAATCTAACAATAAGGTTAATAAATGAACTTCAAATTACAAATCTGTCTGCAAAAATAGAAAATCCTACTCCTTGGTGGTACGATCCGGCTCTTGCAGGCGTAATTCTTGGCGCCGTTATTACGTTCCTTTTGACTTATGTTTTGTCCTGGATGCAGCGAAAGAATGAGCTAAGGCAATATGAGTATCAATTGTTATCGCGAACGAGGATGTTCTTAGATTTTCCAACAACCCCAGAAAATGAAATTACGGGTTTTATAAATCAAATATACTTAGACTCAAAGTTGTTTGAGATTAATTCACGTAATTTAATTACTGAGGCATTAAAAAAATTAATGAGGCGAGAATCATTCTCTTCTGAAAAGGAACAAATTGAAAATAGAATAAGAGAACTTAGAAAACAGTTTAAGCCGAAGTTTTAATTAGAACCGAGTTAGTAACTCTTAAATCCTCTACTTGATTAATGTTACCAGTTAGTATATTAAAATAAGCTTCTTTAATTTTTTCTATTTCACTCTCCCCTTTTATCGATATGACATACTCTTCATCGAGTTTCATTATTTGTGCTTTTATTTTTGAGTTAGGATTATAGTTGATAATTCGTAGGTTATTAATTCCAAATTTATTTTTTAAGTAATTTTCAAAATTTATCAATTTGGGTTCAATTACACATAGTTCTATTAAAAACTTTTCATTTCTTAATGCTAAATGAGAGATAACTTTTTTTGCTAATTTATCTAAGAGATTTATTACCTCATCTATTTGATTTTGAAATGCTTGTGTAGTTATATTTATACTTCCATTTTTGGAAACACT
>JAHIVD010000074.1 GCA_018816815.1 Patescibacteria group bacterium | reverse complement strand
CATGTCTGGAAATATACAAAAGACATTATTTCAAATAGAAAAACTAATCATTTTGAGGAAATAAAACAAAACTTCACAAACACAATAAACTCCAAAATCTTCAACTACAAAATCTGACATCTTGTTTTGAGGTGACTATATGATAAAAAACTGCTTCTAATTCTAAGGGATAATAAATCAAATATCCCGTTCCCTAACACATGGAATTTACCTGGAGGCGGTATTGATGAGGACGAATCTTGTAAAGAAGCTGTAAACAGAGAGCTTAAAGAAGAAATTAATATAAACCCTTCTAATATTACTTATTTAGGGAAGCAGATCTACCAAGATGGTAGTGTAGTTTTAAGATATTTAGCTAAACTTAATGATCAAGAATATAAAGATATTAAATTAGGTAATGAGGGACAAAAATTAGATTTTTTTAGTCTGGATGAGATAAAAAACCTAAATTTAGCTGGATACTCTAAGGAACACCTCATTGAATATACAGATCAGCTTAAAAAGGTTATTGAAGAAGATACCAAACCAATACCTGAACTTTTAGATTTTAATACTTAAAAATGAATGGATCAAACTCTCAGTTAGATTATTCTAACAATCAAAACGATATATCTTAAACCAAACCTCCTGCAGTGTGGGCGATACAGGGATCGAACCTGTGACCTCATTCACGTCAAGAATGCGCTCTACCAGCTGAGCTAACCGCCCGATTCTTCCAGCGTAAATATTATCATCTCTTTACTTTGCCTACAAGCTCCAGTAATATAATATTAATAATAGTATTAATACTTTAAAAATGTATGCAAGCAACTCCTCAAATAGAAAAACACTTAAAAGCTAATATGAATATGAGAAAAAAGGATATTATTATTGCCAATTTTTTAGGAGGGCTGGCTTGGGGACTGGGAACTGTGATTGGAGCTACTATTGTTGCTGCTGTTATTATTTCTGCCTTAAGGCTATTTAATTTTATCCCTGGTCTTGACCAAATACTTCAATCAATTCCAAATTCTCCTAAATAATTTTTTACTTTACATTTTTAAAGATAAATGATATATAATATGGAAAGTGGCGTTGATAAAGATTCACCAACTTTGGAGCAACTCGTTTGATTTACGTTACAAATCAAAGAGTTTTTTTCTTAGGGTGGAACCACCCGTACAAGGGTCCCTAGATTCCGATTATTCCGGAGAGGGGCTTTTTTTATGGATAACAAAAAATTAAAAGATCACCGGCAAATAGGACAGGAGCTTGAGCTTTTCTTTACGGACGATATTGCCCCCGGTGCCCCGTTTTGGCTTCCAAAAGGAATGGTTATTTTTAAAGAACTGGAAAAATATATCCGGGAACTGACTGAAAAAGCAGGCTACCTTGAAACATCAACTCCAATAATGGTTAAAAGTGAACTATTTAAACAATCCGGGCACTGGGAAAAATTCGGTGAACATAATATGTACAACCTTCATCTTTGTGATGATGCTGATGATGCAAAACAAGCAAGCTATACCTTAAAACCAATGAACTGTCCTGAATCAACTATCCTTTACAGATTCAGACCCAGAAGCTACAGGGAGCTACCTTTAAGGCTTTCTGAAATCGGCAGGTTGCACAGAAAAGAAAAGTCAGGAGAAGTTAATGGGCTGCTCCGTGTTAGACAAATCACCATGGATGATGCTCATATCTTCGCAACCGAAGACCAAATTTCCGGGGAAGTATCAAACATTTTAGATATGATGATAGAGTTTTATAAAAGCTTTGGCTTTAAATATGAATTCAGATTAGCTACCAGACCAGAAACCCGTGCAGGTACGGATGAAAACTGGGATAAAGCAGAAAAAGCCCTGGAGAGGGTTTTAAAAGAAAAAGGGATAAAAGCCGGAGATAAAAAAGGGGACGGTGCATTTTATGGACCTAAGATTGATGTACATATCAAAGATGCTCAAAAAAGGGAATGGCAACTGGCAACTGTTCAATTGGATTTTCATATGCCACAGGCGTTTGAACTCGAATATATTGATAAAAAAGGAGATAAACCACGCCCTGTTATGATACACAGAGCCATTTTCGGTTCTTTTGAAAGGTTTATTGGCATATTAACTGAACATTTCCAAGGTTCTTTTCCAATCTGGCTTTCACCTACCCAGGTACAAATTATACCCATTTCAGACCGGCATCAGAAATATGCACAAAAAGTACTCGAACAATTAAATGCTGCAAATATAAGAACTAAAATTGATAACAGACAGGAAACTATGCAGGCAAAAATTCGGGATGCCCAAACACAAAAAATTCCATATATGGTCATCATAGGAGACAAAGAGGAAAAGGAAAACAAAATCGCTGTTAGAAATAGGGCAGGACAAAACTTAGGTGTATTGCAAACAGATGAATTTTTATCCAAAGTCAAATCGGAAATTGAGCATAAACAAAATGTTGTGTCAAACCAAAGTATTGAATCTAAAGCATAATTTATGTTATTATTCAAAAAATGACGATGAGGAGAATTAGGTAACTGGGCAAATTTTATCGTCTTAATAAACACATCATGGCTCCCAAGCTTAGGGTGATGGATTCCAAGGGAGAAAAACTGGGAATACTAACTAAGACTGAGGCTTTAGAAAAAGCTAAAGAGATGGGGCTGGATTTGATAGAAATTGCTCCTAATGCAAATCCGCCTGTTGCCAAAATAACTGATTTTCAGAAATTAAGGTACGAAGAGAATAAAAAGGAAAGGGCGTCAAGAAAAGGTGCATCTGTAGGAGGATTAAAAGAATTATGGTTATCTCCAAGGATAGCAGAGCATGACCTCAAAGTCAGACTTGCAAGAACTAAAGAGTTCCTAAAAGGAGGGTACAAGGTAAAGCTAACTATTAAGTTTAAGGGGAGAGAAATGGCTCATCCTGAACTTGGCCATCAGGTTTTGCAAGATGCTCTTAACCTATTAGGAGATGCTGCCACAGTAGAGAAGGAAGCTAAGTTTGAAAGCAGAAAATTATCTATTATAGTCGGAAAAGGTAGAAAGGATAAAAATGCCGAAACAGAAAACAAAAAAATCAATACTTAAGAAAATCAAAATTACCTCAACAGGTAAGATTTTAAGAAGACACCAGCTTGGGGTCGGACATCTTAAACGGAAAAAAAGCAAGGGAGCTATTAACCGGCATAAGAAAACAAGTGAATATTCTAAAGGAGAAAGTAAGCGTATTAGAAAACTAATTGGACTTTGATATAAAAAGTATTATAGGAGTATTAAAGAAATAATTAATTTATTAAGTAATCAATTTATTAAAGAAAGATAATTACTATGCCAAGAATTAAAAGAGGAGTCACGTCACATCGAAAACATAAAAAAGTACTAAGCCAGACCAAAGGTCACAGAGGCGGCAGAAGTAAGCTTATAAGAGAAGCGAAATCTTCTTTGCTTCATGCTGGACAATACGCTTTTGCAGGCAGGAAGCTTAGAAAACGGGACATGAGAAGGCTTTGGATTACTCAAATGGGAATTGCTTTAAGAAATGAAGGATTGTCCTATTCAAAATTTATTTCAGATTTACATGAAAAGAATATAAATCTTGACCGTAAAATCCTGGCAGATTTGGCAGTTCACAATCTTGAAGATTTTAAGAAAATCATTGCCAAAATTTACAGTTAACCTCTTGTTTATCTCTTCGGAATCCATCCGTATTATGCTAGAATTTAAAAAAGATGGAACAAAAAATAATTCAAATTCAAAATAATTTTCTGGAAAAAATTCAAAAAGCAAAGAGCTTAAAAGAGCTTGATGAATATTTTTTAGCGCTTTTTGGTAAAACAGGGGAAATAACTTTGCTTCCAAAGGAATTTCCAAAATTATCAAAAGAGAAACGCAAACAAATTGGCCCATTATTCAACCAGACAAAACAAAAGCTGGAAAAAGCTATCCAATTGCAAAGAAATAAAGTCCGTGAAGAAAGTTATAAAAAGCTTGAAACAGAAAAGTTTACGCTTCAACCTCAGGAATCACAAGGCAAAAAAAGACAAGGACATCTGCACCCTGTTACAAAACTGGAAAATGAGATTGTAGAATTATTTACAAAGTTAGGCTTTAAACAATACAATGCTCCTCATATTGATACGGAAGGATACAACTTCGAGCTTTTAAATATCCCTCAAGGTCACCCTGCAAGAGATCTCTGGGATACGCTATATATCGATACGTCAAATGTAAAAACAACTCCAGGAGAATTACTGCTTAAGACTCATACTTCAAATGCTCAAATCAGAATTATGCGGGAATTTAAACCCCCTATTAGGATGATGAGCATAGACCGCTGTTTCAGATATGAAAATGTTGATGCCAGACACGAGCACACTCTGGATCAGTTTGAAATTGTTTATATAGACAAAGGCGTAAATATGGCTAACCTGCAATATCTATCAGAATATTTTTTTAAAGGTATTCTAGGTAAAGACATCAAAGCAAGGCTGCGTCCAAAATACTATCCTTTTGTTGAGCCAGGAGCAGGTGTTGACGGGCTTTGCATTTTTTGCAAAGGAAAAGGCTGTAAAGTTTGCGGCGGAGTAGGGTGGCTGGAACTGGCAGGAGCAGGCATGATCCATCCAACAGTTTTGAAAAATGGGGGAATAGATCCTTCCATCTATTCCGGAATTGCCTGGGGAGCAGGACCTGAAAGAATGGCCATGCTTAAATACGGAGTTAAAGATATACGCTCTTTCAAAAACGGAGATTTGAAATTTTTGGAGAAATTTTAATGAAAGTAAGTATTAGCTGGTTAAAAGAATTAATCGACTTAAAAGTTCCTGTTGAGAAGCTCATCAAGCTGCTGCCTCTCCGGACCATTGGACTAAAAAGCACAGATGAAAACTTTTTTGAACTGGATATGAAGGGTTACAACAGAGCAGATCTTTTATCCATGAGAGGTGTTGCAAGAGAGGTGTCTGCCATTGCAGACTCTCCCGCAAGCTTTAAACCGGTAAATTTTGAGTTTAAAACCCAAAGGCTTTGTGAGATTCCAGTAGAGATAGAAAGCAAAGAACTTGCTCCTGTGTACTGTCTTGTTAAAATTGAGAACCTCAAAGTAAAACCATCATCTCCGGAATGGATAAAAAAACTAACAGATTCCGGCATCAGAAGCATTAATAATGTAGCGGATATTACTAATCTGGCTATGATTGAATTCGGTCAGCCCATGCATGCTTTTGACGCTGAAAAAGTAAAAGGAAAGATCAAAGTAAAAACTGCCAGAAAAGATGAACAAATAACTACGCTTGATGGGAAAATAAGAAATCTCAATGAAAAAGATTTATTAATTACAGATGAAGCAGGACCAATAGGAATTGCAGGAATCATGGGAGAGAAAATGAGTGAAATTTCAAGTAGCACAACAACAATACTGCTTGAGGCAGCCATCTTTAAACCAATACCTATTAGAAAATCCGCACAAAGACTAGGACTTCATTCAGAAAGCTCAAAAAGATTCCAGCATGGACTGACAAAAACAAATTTACTTCAGGCACTTTCCTCAGCAATCAAAATGTATGAAGCTTTAGGAGGTAAATTAACAGCTATCACTTTAAAAGGAAATTTAGCAGATGAAGTCAAAACTATCAAATTAACCCAGCAAAAAGTTAATTCACTAATAGGTATAGCTATTTCTAGCAAACAGATTGAATCATTTTTAACAGCACTGGGTTTTAAACTAACTTCCCGCTCTTCAGATGGAAACGCGGTTTGGGACGTAGCAGTACCATACTGGAGACTGGATATAGAAATTGAAGAAGACTTAATTGAAGAAGTGGCCAGAATGTATGGATATGAAAAGATCCCTGCCAAGACATTGGATACAAATATACCAGATCACACTCAGAACCCGCTTTTTGGACTACTGGACGCCCTTAAAAAGGCTCTTGTTATGCAAGGTCTCACTGAAGTTGAAACCTATTCATATTATTCTACACAGGTAATTAAAAATTTGAAACTAAAGGTTGAAAATTTAATCCGGGTTGCTAACCCAATCTCTGCTGAAACAGAATATTTAAGAAATAATTTATGGCCAAACCTGTTAGAAGTTGCTGCTAAAAATATCCGGAACAACATCAAGGACATAGCTATTTTCGAGATAGGCAAGGTATATGCACCGCGAAAAGAGAATTTACCAAAAGAAAACTATCATTTAAGCATTGCTTTAAGCAATGGCACGGATAATCCCATTCAGGAACTAAATCAGATTTACAAAGCAGTATTAAAACATCTCCAAGGTGAAGAAGTACAATTGCATTCCGAAGTCGAACAGAAGGAACAGAATGAAACAAAATATTTTCATCCCACCAGATTCAAATCATTAGGAAAAGCTGACTGGATGGCAGAAATTCACCCCAGATTTGTTAATAAATTCGGGGTAGATCAAAGAGTGTCTGTTTTGGAAATAGACATAGAAGCTACAATGCCACAGTAATCCCAATTGAGGAAGAAAAACTTCCACCGTTATTATCTTCCAAAGTTACCGTAATTGTATGGGAGCCTTTGTCGCCTTGAGGAAACTCTACATGTAAAGCAAAGGGTTCGGAAGTCTGTGTAGATTTTTGACTGCCGTCTATTAACCAGGTAATCTCCTTAACTCCGGCAGGTGAATTGGCTTTAGCTAAAACATCAAAAACCCTTGGTACATTGGCACCGTTTCCAACATTTACAATTTCTATAATTCCACCGCTACCGGCAGCAAATCCAGGCACTCCGGAACAACCTTTAGTTGCCCCAACCAAGCGGGCATCACTGGCTGTCAGCACCCACTGATCAATTCCTGTCTGCCATTTATCAGCTCCTGTTGGATCATCTTCTTTTAAAACAACTACGTCTTTTTCTTCATTATCTTCATCATCATTAGCCAACCGGTGAGGATTGCTTTTGCAGACTTTCTGGCGCTGATAAGCACTTGATTCACTGCTTGGCTCGGTTCCGGCTATAAAATATTCTTTTCTGGTTGGAGAACCCTCATGCGGCTTTCCGGTCATTAAACCATCTACTTCAACTTGTGTAACATTATCCGGTCTTGAAAATGATTCATTAGGCTTATCTCTAAGCGCAGCAATCATGATTTTATTCCAGATAGGGGAGGCACCTGTTACACCTGAAGCTACAACAGAACTCATTGTAGAATTGTCATTATTGCCAACCCAAACCCCTGCAACAACAGACGGAGTATATCCAATTGTCCAATTATCCCTTTTCTCATCAGTTGTTCCGGTTTTTACTGCCACGGTTTTACCGGACACGTTTAGGATTGAATTGGAACCAAAAGCCGCTGTTCTGGCACCATTGTCAGATAGGATATCTGAAATAATAAAAGCAATACCTGATTCCAAAACTTTTGTCCCTTCGGATTGATGAAATTCAAAGAGTGTTTTACCTTTGCTGTCTGTAACTTTTAATATAGAAACAGGATCAAGATGGTGGCCTTGATTAGCAAAAACGGAAAAGGCTGAAGTTAAATCAAGAAGTCTAACTTCTCTGCCTCCCAAAACAAGACTTAAACCAACTGAAGCTACATTTTCACTGGAAGGCTCCCAGGTTGTTAAACCCATTTGATAACCCAGAGACATCACATCTTTTACTCCAACTAACCCTAAATTCTTAACAGCAACAATATTGTATGAATTACCCAAAGCATACCTCATCTGCACAGGCCCATGGTATTGACCGTCATAATTACCCGGAATGTAGCTTGGTTTATCGCCTCCGGGAAACTCAGTTTTAACATCCATGTAAACTTGATTTGCGGTGTAACCTTTTTGCAAAGCTTTAGCATAGGCAATAGGCTTAGTTGCAGAACCGGGCTGCCTTAAGCTGATAGCTACATTTACATTAGGTTCAAAAGTACAAGTTGCTCCTTCTCTGCACCCATCAGGAGCAGATACATCAAAATAATCTTTACTACCAACCATTGAAAGAATCTGGCCGGTTTTTGGATCCAAAACCACAGCTGCACCATTACCAACCTTAGCTGATGATAGGTTGTCTATTTCTTTTTTAACTATCTCCTCGGTTTGCTCCTGTAAATCATAATCCAGCGTCGTAGTTACCCTTAGGCCTCCGCCTTCCACCATCTTGTCCCCAAATTGCTCAATTAGCTTTTCTTTCACATAAAGAACAAAGTGGGGTGCTTTAAATCCTTGTTCACTCCGACTGGTTCTATAAGTCAATTGTTCATCTTCTGCTGACTTAGACTGATCTTCTGTTATATACTCATCATCAACCATTCTTCTTAAAACTTCTTTTTGTCTGACTTGCGCTAATTCAGGATGACTGCCGTAAGGAGAGTAAACAGACGGGCGTTGAGGTAAACCTGCTAAAAGAGATGCTTCTGCAAGATTTAATTCTTTAGCTGATTTTCCAAAATATAGATTAGCTGCAGCCTCAATCCCATAAGCTGTTCCACCATAGGGGATTTCATTTAAATACATCTCTAAAATCTCATCCTTTGAATAGGCACGCTCTACCTGCACTGCCAGAATGAATTCCTTAGCTTTTCGGGTCAGAGTCCGTTCACCGGAAAGCAAAGCATTTTTTACCAGCTGTTGGGTCAGCGTAGATCCGCCTTCAACGCGGCGGTGAACTACTAACTCAAATACAGATCTAACAATGCCTGTTATGGAAAAACCAGAATGTTTGTAAAAATCCTTATCCTCAATAGCAATAGTTGCTTGTTTGACGCAGTCCGGGATTTCAGAAAGTTTAACAGGAGTACGGTTTTGGTTTTGGTAAATATCATAAAGTAATTGTCCTTTTCTGTCATAAATTTTAGTAGACTGGGCAATTTCACGGTTTGATAGATCAGATGGATTTGGTATTTGTGTTGCAAAAAAAATTACGCTCCCAAAAAGGAGTATCAAAAAACCCACCACAATAATTAACATTCCTGTAGACAAACCCGATAAAAACTTAAACTTCCAAAGCTTTTTATTTTCCCGCCTGGCTTTCCAAGAACCCGAACTCATATAGAATTGATTATATCAGGTACAAGTCGTCTCTGCGAACTTTCTTTACTATCTTCTTCTCACAAAACTCCTGTCCATGCGGAAAACAACAGAAAACTGGAAATGATAAAAAAGAAAAAGTAATTTAGGCGTAGTAATAACCTCAAAATTTGGTATAATCTAGCTTATCCGGAGGTGGCAGAGCGGCCAATTGCAACAGACTGTAAATCTGTCGGGTTTTCCCTGCGGAGGTTCGAATCCTCCCCTCCGGACTTGACAAGCTAGTTTTCAACAACACTTTTAGACCCATTAAAAAAGATTTGGTTCGTCCCCAAAAAACTAAGGAGTACAAACTTATTGAATTTACCGGGATTTATGTAATATATTTTATTTACCGGGATTCCCGGTATTGCTTGCAAATAACCTACAATCCTGGTAAAATTAAGCTATGAAAATATATATACCTAATAGTGCTTTTTTAGGCAATATTGACCCATTTTTGAAAAATTTTGATGCCTCAAACCCGGAGGTGCTTGAAATCACCGCAAATAAAAAGTGGATTTCAATACATCCAATAGTTATAGCAATGATTGCTGCATTAGGACTTTCCCTTAAACCTAAACAAGTAAAGTGTGAAGTTATGGAGGCAAGATCTAAACATTATCTTAAGAGAATGGGATTGTTTAATTTTTTGAAGATTGACTCTGGAATTGAAATTACAGAACATGAATCTGCAGGAAGATTTATACCTTTAAAACAAATAACCAATAGTGAAAAATTAACAGAATTCATTACTGAGGTGGTTCCATTATTGCACTTATCTCCCAAACACGCAGAGCCTATCAGATATATATTAAGTGAATTAATGAGAAATGTATTTGAGCACGCCATGTCTAAAATTGGTGTCATCATGTGTGCTCAGTATTATAAAAAAAGTAATACAATAAGAATTGGTATTGTTGATAAAGGAATAGGCATACTAAAAACAATTTCAGGATTGCATAGAGCCAAAACTGATCTTGAAGCAATTAGGCTTGCTTTAACACCAGGAATAACAGGAACCACAAAGAGAATAGGTGGCACTGACTATAACGCAGGCGCTGGATTGTTTTTCATTAAGTCTATTGCCACAGTAAACAAAGATTTTTTTGTAATCTATAGCGGAAATGGCATGTACAAATTATTAAAAGCTGACAATATGAAAAACATACGTCTCCATGCAGATCCTTTCAAAGATAAGCACTCTAAGGGGATGGATTTTCCATATTGGCAGGGCACTGCTGTTGGAATTGATATAAACTTAGATAATACAGAAGAATTTTCTTTTCTTTTGGATTTAATTAGAAAAAGTTATTCTAAGGCTGTTAAACAACAGAGGAGAGCATATTACAAGGCAAAATTCATATGAAAATAATAAAATTATTACCTAAAACTGGCGTATTCGCCGAAAATAAAGATATAGCGAGAAATATCAGGATTAAATATATAACACCGATACTAGAAAGGAATGAGGAAATTGCCTTAGATTTTGAAGGCGTAGAATCAGCTACTCAATCGTTCGTCCATGCTTTAATAAGCGAATTGATTAGGAGTTTTGGGAGTGAGATATTAGACAACATATACTTTAAAAATTGCAACAAAAGTGTCCAGGAGATTATTAATATAGTTGTGGATTACATGCAGGCAGCAACCTAAAGTGAATTAACTTCTTTCCTCCAATTACCTCGCTAAACAGGTTATAAAGAAAGCAGCCTATAAATCTGCATTTCCTCAAACGATAAACTTGGTATAATGGTTCGACTGAGATTTACCATGTGGACACAAAAGATCATATGACGTTTATTTAGGAGGTTGCAACGGAAAAATCCTTACCGTACTGTGCACAACAGCACCAACCCAATAATTGGGATATTCGATGATAAAAAATAATATCTTACAAATAT
>JAHIVD010000073.1 GCA_018816815.1 Patescibacteria group bacterium | reverse complement strand
GAGATTTACCATGTGGACACAAAAGATCATATGACGTTTATTTAGGAGGTTGCAACGGAAAAATCCTTACCGTACTGTGCACAACAGCACCAACCCAATAATTGGGATATTCGATGATAAAAAATAATATCTTACAAATATGAATTGTAAATATAAAGAAATTTGTCCTTATTCAAATATACGACCTCTTCCCGAAAGATGCAAAAGAGGGTCTTCGGAAGAAAATTCTGATAAAACCATAGCGGTATGTGCCGCTGATATTTCTAACGAATACTGGAATCCAAAAACAAGGCTTCCTGTTCTCTGTATAGCACAAGATGGTAGTTCCTTCAGGACTTCTAAACTATTTCTACAAAACGATTAAAATCTTCTGCCTTTAAAACCACATTAAAAGGATTCGAATTATTAACTACAAATTGCTATACTCGAGAAATGAAAACAAAAATCAAGTTTGTATATTTTGATATTGGCGGAGTCGCATTAAACTTCTATGATGCTTTAAAAACTCTTGCAAAACATGTAGATAGATCCGAGGAACATATCCTAAAGGTATTTAACAAATATGATGACGATGTCTGTGTTGGAAAGATGACACCCCAGGCATATTGGGATAGACTTAAACAAGAATTGGATTTAACAGTTGATATTGAGAATTTCCTTGAATGGCTGGTTGACCGGTTTATTCCGCATAAAGAAGTCCATGAACTTATGATGCTTGTATCCAAACATTATAAAATCGGATTACTCACAAATATTTATGAAGGAACGTTCGTAAAAATAATTAATAAAGGTCATGTACCCCAGTTGGAATACGCTACGATTGTCCAGTCGTTTGAACAAAAGAAAATAAAGCCTGATAAGGAAATATTTATATATGCACAAGAACTCGCAGGTGTAAAATCAAAAGAAATATTTTTTATAGATGATACTGCGAAAAATATTAATCAGGCAAAACAACTAGGATGGAATACATTTCTTTTTGATGCGGCTAATATAGAACAGTCTATTAAACAGATAAAACAAAAATTGAAAATATCTTAAGTTGCTATAAAAAGCTCCTGCATAGATTGAAACCAGTACCAATATATTAAACAGCGGATACTTTTATTTGAATTTAGAAAACCTTTTGACCAGCTTGGCTACAAAAACTATTTCCCTGGTTTCTCCATCTTCACCCTCAATCTCGTTTGAACCTGATAATCTCTGATATTCACGCAAATAATCTGATAAACCTTCCTTAAGTTCCTTTTGTTGTGATTTTAATGATTTCAATTTACAGGACAAGTCAGCCACATTTGGCCTTTTCAATATTTCTTTTTTAGTGTTTGATTTAATTCTTGCAGTTTCTTTTGCAACCTTGTCATGCTCTTGATAGGTTTCATTATTGATAAAAATATCATCCAACATATCTCTATGCTTAGTAGCTTCTACGCGAAGATCCTCGATTTGGGAAATATGGGTTTTAATCATCTCTTCGATTTTTACCAATAAAACAGCATCACTTTTTTCCATGAAGTAACTATCATATCCGGAAAAGATTTAAAAAAGCAAGATCTAATATCCTGATATGTTCAGTGTGGACGAACGTATCAAGAGTCCCATTTTGTAGTAGGAGTTTCAACTCTTCCAAAGAGTTGACCCAGGCGCAGTACAAAAGAAAGCAGGGTGTAATAAAACCTTCCATGATATTTCTTTGATGCTTCTATTAAATGTTCATTAGCTTTTTCCTGACCAATCCTTTTGGTTGAACCTCCGTGAAAATGCAAAAACCTGGCAGACGGCACAAAATAAACCGGAATATTAAATTTCCTAAGTCTTCTGGCATATTCAATATCCTCAAAGAAAATAAATGTCCTCTCGTCCAATAAACCAACTCTATTTAAAATCTTTCTCGGAATCAAAAGACATGCCATTACTGCTCCTTCAACTTTTGTTGGTTTCTCTTCTTCCGGCAGATACATAAAATACGAACCTTTCCGGGCAAGGAAATATTCTTTAAATGCTCCTTTTAAACTCGGCAAATGGAAAACCGAATCCTGATCACTCATATCAGGAAATAGTAATTTCCCTCCTAAAACAGCGTTTCCTTTAAAGCTGTCCTCCGCGCTTATCAGCTCCGAGATTCCTTTTTCTAAAACTTCTATATCTGAATTAAACATCAAAAAATATTCACCCCGAGAAAACCTGATTGTCTTGTTGTAACCTTTGGAAAAACCTTCATTCTCACTGCTTTGCAGATATTTAATCCTTGGCAATAGATCTTTTAACTGATTCTTGCAAGGATCAGTTAACCCATTATCCAAAACTATTATTTCCATCTCTTTAGGGTTAAAGCCGGAATTAGTATTTAAAATGCTTTTTAAAAGTTTAACTGTAAGATCAGGAGTGTTGTAGTTAACTATACCGATTGAAAGCTTAAGCGGATATTCTATCTTAGTTGACTTTTTCATCAGTTCATTTTTGCCGCCGGTTAGTCCCAGATAATAATCCAAAACTCCTTGCCTTTGCGCAGATCTTCCAATTAAAATTAATTTAACCGCCTCCCGGAAAAGAGCAAATTTGGTCCTTAACCTCCCGTATTGCATGCCGAAAATTAACCTGTTTCTGGTGTGATAATAATCTGTTATCTTAGAACCAATACCTGTTGAGCGGGAAACTTTGTGGTAAATTGCTGCCTGACCGCTATAAAATGTTTTAAATCCAGAATTTCTTGCTCTTTTTACAAAATCACTATCCTCAAAGTACAAAAAATATTTTTCATCAAACATGCCGATTTTTTCTATGACTTCTTTTTTAATCAAAACGCATGCACCGGAAATGATTTCCATTTCTTCGGTTTTATCATATTGCCCCTTATCTACCTCATCAATCCCGCGGTGAATGGAGCCGATATTATCCCAATCAAATCTTCCTCCACCGTACCAGATAACTTTTCCTGAATCTTTTTCCCCATACCTTTGTTTATGAAATTCAAAACCCGCTGCAAAATAGATTTTTGGGGAAACAAGACCAATTTTAGGATCAGATTCTGCTGTTTTCACCAGTTCAACAATTAAATTGGGATCTTTTATCAGACTGTCATTATTGATAAGTAAAAAATAATCTGCTCCCCAAATATTGGCATAATCCAAACCTTTATTGTAACCGCCGGAAAACCCTAAATTCCCTCCGGTTTGTAAAACATCTACCTTGGGAAATGATTGATGTATGGCAAAAACACTGCCATCAGATGAAGCATTATCTACTATAACAACCTTCAATTCACAATTTCCGTTTCCGAAAAAAGGATCTGCTACATTCAGTTTTCTCAAAGATTCCAGAAACTCTAAAGTATCCTTTTTCCCGTTATAATTAACTGTAACTATTGCTATTTTCATTCTTAAATCACTTTTAAGCCTTCCATGTAAACTTTAGCTCTTTTGGTTTTTACAAGAAGAGAAAAAACTATTACTCTTAAAACTAATCCGGTAATCAGAATAAGTTTCATTGGAAAATAAAAAGGATGGTAATGTTTTATCAAATAATACTTTATTCCTTTTAATTCATTTATAAAACTTGAACTTAAATCATAATTAGTAGATGCACCGTGCAGATGAACTACGGAAACTTGAGGCACATACCAGATTTTATAACCCTGATCTCTAATTCTTTTACACCATTCCACCTCTTCCATATGCATAAATAAATTCTCATCAAAACCACCAACTTTATTATAGATTTCTCCCTTCAGCATAAAAAATGCACCCATAACCCAACCAACCCTGTGAGCTTTAGAAAAAAACTTTCTATCTCTTGGATGAAAAGGATTGGTGAATTTCCTGATAAAAGGTATACTGCTTATACCTAGTATCCAAAAGAATATATTTGCAGGAATAGGCAAATTGCCGCAACTGGGCTGCAATCTTCCGTTTGCATAATTTAATCTGACACCTAAGGAATCACAATTCAAATTGACTCTAAAATAAGCCAGTGCTTTATATAAACTCTCTTCCTCAACATAAACATCAGAATTAAGCAGTAAAATATACGGATACTTAACTTGTTTCAAGCACACATTATTTCCCTTGCCAAACCCTAGATTTTCCTTTGAAGTAATCAATTTTACCCAGGGATATTCTGATCTTATGAAACCAACTGATCCGTCTGAGGAACCATTGTCCAAAACTATTACCTGAATTTTATTCTTCAATCTTTGTTCGCAGTATTCCTTAGAAATCTTAAGCTTACCTAAACACCGGCCGGTAATGTCTTTAGTGTTATAGCTTAAAATAATTACTGATAAATTTGAATTATTCATATTTTTTACTCATATTTTAACCCTGACCTAATCTTAAATTTCCTCCAATGTTCCAGCATCTTAATTCCTCCTAATACAAAATCACGAAATAGGGGAGGATATTTTTTATAATAGTGTTTTTTATAAAAAACCCTCATAGCAGATGCGGCATGACTGGCTGATTTCAACTTTACGCTTTTTTTCACCAGAACTCCTGAGGTTCTCCAAAGACCTGAAGAAGACCCTTTGAAATGAATAATTTTTACGCTGGGGTAATAGTATATTTTCCATCCCTTTTCCCTCAGACGGAAACAAAATTCAATATCCTCACCATTAAAAAAATAGTTCACATCCCAAAAACCAATCTGCTCTGCCGCAATTTTCCTAACCATTAAAAAAGTTCCGCTGATACAATCAATCTCGTGTGCTTTAGAAGTATCCAGGAAACCACCGGTATATCCGGCAAATAAACGGGAACTGGGAAATCTTTTGGTTAACCCTCCAAAATAGGCAAATGAATTCCAAGGAGTAGGAAAGCCTCTGTGACAGGAATAATCCAATTTTCCATTCGGCAATTCAACTTTGCAGGTAATGGCTCCATAGTCAGGACTAGTAAGTAAAACTTCCAATGATTTTTGAATTGCATTATTAACCACCACTGTATCAGGATTTATAAAAAGCACTACAGGAGCACTAATATACGGAATCGCTGTATTGTTACCGGCAGCAAATCCCAAGTTTTCTTTATTTTCTATTATCTTAATATCTTTATCTTTGCTGGAAGGCAAGTTATTTTTGTACCTTTTTCTGACTTCTTCTATTGACCCGTCTGTTGAAGCGTTGTCTACTACAATTATCTGCCATTTATCCAGCTTATCCTTGTTTTTGAAAATTGAATCAAGACAATTCAAAAGCAATTCCTTAACATTAAAACTTAGGATTACAATTGAAAGCTCAGGATTTTCACTGCTTGTCATATGCAGATATTGTATAACAATCAAGCATCAACCTCAAAAAAACCTTACTTCTTATCATGCTCCATTTCATGCTCCATTATCCGAGATGGATACGAAGAATAAACCTAAAAACATCATCTAACTTTGTGGCGGCGTTTAACTTTAAGCTGGGCAAGTGATTTTTCCAGATTTGCCAGGGTTTCTACATATTCTTCATCAGACAAAGTTTGTTTAAGAGCTGCTTCAGCCCGCTTCTTGGCTTCTTCAACAGCCCGTTCATTTATATCTGTAGCATAAGTTGCCAAATCTGTCATCACAATCAAAACATTATTCGCTACCTGCAAAAATCCGTCTCCGATTACCATAGAGTTTTGTTTACCGGATTTTTTGATAACTAATTCACCTGGTGCAAGACGGGCCATTAAATTAATGTGATTAGGAAGTATACCAATAGTACCTTGTCCTGTTGAAACATTCACCTGTGAAACTTCCTCATCAAAGATAAGATTTTCAGGAGTAACAATTTTTAAATGCAACAATGACATATTCTTGATATTATACATAAAGTTTTGTATTATTACACAAATGGAAATGGAAAAAACAGGATAAATGACATCACATAAATGTGATTCTGTTATTATCACTTGTATAGATTTTCGTTTTCAACCTTATATCGATGAGTGGCTGGATAAGCAATTTAAAGCAGGTTCTTATGACAGAATCAGTTGGGCTGGAGGAATAAAAAATCTAGATGATGTTATGGAACAAATTGGCATTTCGCACCGCTTACATTGCATTAAAAACGCATTCTTAATAAACCATGAGAATTGCGGGGCATATGGACAAGCAGAAACTGCGGAAAAACACGCTCAAGACCTGAAAAATGCAGCAGAAGAAATCGAAAACAAATTCCCTGAGGTTGAAGTAAAAACTTATTATCTTCACCTTGATGGCACCTTCGAACAAATCCAAGCTTTAACTTAACACCTTATTTGACAAATAACCTATAGATTAATAAAATCAACCAAATTATGAATGAGAGGCTTCCAAGGTTACCATTAAAGAACATCGCCTTTGGGACCAGTACAGTTAGTATAGTCTACGGAACTGGAGCAAGTCTTATTTGGAATACACAAGTAGGTGTAGAAGTTGCTCTAGGATTATGAGCTGCTGTTGGTGGAGTTTTGCAAGGAATAGAATCCAGTAATAGAGCAATAGAATTTGCAAAAAAAGGCAAAACACTCCAAGCTTATTTAAAAGCATTAGAATCTACCTTAGAAGCTGGTCTTGGAATGGCAGTAGCCGGTGCAACTGCAGGATTTGGTATAGCAGGCCATGAGGGCGCTATTTGGGGAGCAGCCACAGGCGCTTTGATAGCTGTAGGCGGACTCGGGCAATACAATGTGCGTTCTCTATCAGAAGCTTTTAGGCAAAGAAATACATTTATTTTACTTCCGCAATAGTCCCAATCATGTAAAAAGCTTGTTCGGGCTTGGAGTCATGTTTACCATCTAAAATCTCTTTAAATCCTTGGACTGTATCTTTTACAGATACATATTTACCTTTTCTTCCGGTAAATGCCTCTGCTACAAAGAACGATTGGGTTAAAAATCTCTGAATCTTTCTGGCTCTGGCAACTGTTAATTTATCTCCGTCAGACAATTCCTCAATTCCTAAAATAGCAATAATATCCTGCAGGTCTTTGTACCTTTGCAGTACTTTTTGTACGCCTACTGCCACATCGTAGTGTTCCTGGCCCACTACAGCCGGATCAAGTACCCGGGAAGAAGAACCCAGAGGATCAACTGCCGGATAAAGACCTTGTTCTGTTAAAGCTCTGTCCAGTGCAATGGTGGAATCCAAATGGGCAAAGGTAGTAGCAGGAGCCGGGTCTGTATAGTCATCTGCCGGCACATAAACAGCCTGAACAGAAGTAATTGAGCCTTTTTTAGTAGAAGTAATCCGCTCCTGCAAAGTTCCCATTTCAGTAGCCAAAGTTGGCTGGTAACCCACAGCTGAAGGGATCCTTCCTAAAAGAGCTGACACCTCAGATCCTGCCTGAGAAAACCTGAAAATATTATCAATAAACAAAAGCACGTCTTTACCTGTCTCATCCCGGAAATATTCTGCCATTGTCAATCCTGATAAACCAACTCTTAAACGTGCGCCGGGTGGTTCATTCATCTGACCAAATACCATAGCAGTTTTATTAATCACCCCTGATTCCTTCATTTCATGATATAAATCATTTCCTTCTCTGGTTCTTTCACCAACTCCGGCAAAAACAGAAAAACCTCCATGCTCTGCAGCAATGTTACGGATTAACTCCTGAATTAAAACTGTTTTTCCCACTCCGGCTCCGCCGAATAAACCAACTTTTCCACCTTTTACAAACGGAGCAAGAAGATCAATAACTTTAATTCCTGTCTCAAAAACCTCGGATTCAGTTGATTGCTCTGCAAAATTTGGAGCAGCCCGGTGAATCGGCAGTCTTTTTTTAGCTTTCACAGCCCCTTTCTGATCTATTGGCTCACCCAAAACATTAAAAAGCCTTCCCAATACTTCTTTACCTACCGGAACAGAGATTGGACTACCGGTATCAACCACCTCAGTTCCTCTTTTTAATCCGTCTGTTGTACTCATAGCTACTGCCCGGACTATACCTTCACCCAAATGTTGCTGTACTTCTAAAACCAGTTTTTCCTTGCCTCTGGTAATTTCCAAAGCATTGTAAATTGTAGGTATTTTTTTTAGATCAAACTCTATATCAACGACTGCACCTATTATTTGAACAACTGTTCCTGTGTTTTTCATATTTTTATAATAACTTCTCCCTGTGCCCGAAGAAAACTGTTCGAGTCAGCTGAAAAATATACACTTAACTCATTGCAACTATTGCTGTTGTTATTTCCAAAAGTTCTTTGGTAATCGAATCCTGCCGGGTTTGATTATATGCAAGATTTAGATCGTCTACAAGATCTAAAGCATTATCCGTAGCGTTTTTCATGGCAATCATTCTGGCAGAATGTTCAGAAGCCTTAGTTTCCAAAAGAGATTGGTAAATTTCAATCTGAATATAGTGGACTAAAATATAATCCAATAATTTATACGGATCAGGCTCAAAAAGAAATTCACTCTCTGTTTCCTTATCTTCCTTTGAGTCACTTTGCACCTCACGGGCAATCATTTCTTCCAGCTTTGAATATTCAATCGGCAATAATTTTATCTTTACAGGTTCTTGTTTTAAAGTAGAATTAAAACGGGGATAGACAATATAAACCTCTCCTACTTCTTTAGCTAAAAAGGCATCCATCACCAACTTTGCCAGTTGAACTGCCCCTTTAAATGTTACTACATCCAAATTCTCAAAATCTGCCTGTAAATTTTTTCCGGACCTGGCTATAAAATTTCTGCCTTTTTTACCGATTGTATAAAAAACAGCATCAGCAGATAAAAAACCTGAAGCAGTTATTAATCTGAACAGATTGGTATTCAAGGCCCCGCACAAGCTTTTATCCGTTGTCAAAAGCGCCACTCCAATTGTTTTTACGCCGTTACCTAAAAGCAAAGAATGAGACCTAATCTCTACCAAAGGCAAAACCTTTTTTAAGGCTTTACTTAAATTAAAATTGTAAGGTCTTCCGCTTAAAGCTTGGTTTTGAGCTTTCCTCATCTTAGTAGCTGCCACCATCTGCATGGCTTTAGTTATTTGTGCTGTGCCTTTGACGGATTTTATCCTGCGTCTCAACTCTCTGGTATTAGCCATAACTTAGAAAATTATTTTTTACTTCCTTTCGTAAATATATTTACAAATTCTTTCGTAATCTTATCCAACCGCTTGATCATGCCATCATCCAATTCTTTTTTATCCGCAATACCGGACAACAACTTCTTCTCACGAAGTTTTAAATAAGCAATATACTTTTGTTCAAATTCACGGACTTTTTCTGTTTCTATCCCGTCTAAATGCCCGTTCGTTGCCGCCCATAACACCACTATTTGTTCTTCTACTGAGACAGGAGAGTAGGGAAGTTGTTTTAAAATTTCTGTTATTCTTTTTCCTCTTTCAATCTGAGCCCTGGTTTCCGGATCCAAATCAGAAGAAAATTGGGCAAAAGCCTGCAGTGCTCTAAATTGAGCCAAATCCAGCCTGAGTTTCCCAGCCACTGCTTTCATAGCCTTTATTTGAGCAGCACCACCAACCCTGGAAACAGATAAACCCACATTAACAGCTGGTCTGATCCCGGCAAAAAAGAGATCTGATTCTAAATAAATCTGTCCGTCTGTTATTGATATAACATTAGTAGGAATATATGCTGAAACATCACCTGCCTGCGTTTCAATTATAGGCAAAGCAGTAAGTGATCCTCCTCCAAAATCTTTATTTAGTTTTGCAGCCCGCTCAAGCAACCTGGAGTGAAGATAAAATACGTCTCCAGGATAAGCTTCACGGCCTGACGGACGCCTAAGAAGCAAGGACATTTGCCTATATGCCCAGGCATGTTTGGAAAGGTCATCGTAAATAATCAAAGCTTCTTTGCCCTGATCCATAAAATATTCACCCATGGCACAACCGGCATATGGAGCTAAATACTGCATGGTAGCAGAATCAGAAGCAGAAGCGGAAACAACAATAGTATGCTCCATGGCTCCGGATTCTTCCAACTTAGCTACTAGCTGAGCAACTTTAGAAGTCTTTTGACCAATTGCTACATATATACAAATAACTGGTTTTGAACGAACGGAGCGGGTCGATAAATTGCCTTGATTAATGATTGCATCAACAGCAATAGTTGTTTTTCCGGTACTTCTATCACCGATAATCAGTTCTCTTTGCCCCCGGCCAATTGGAATCATAGCATCAATTGCTTTAATACCTGTTTGCAGCGGAGTGTCAACTGATTGCCGGGCAATAACACCTGGCGCAATCTTTTCAACCGGGTAGTTTTTTTTGGTCCTAATAGCTCCTTTACCGTCAATCGGGTTACCCAAAGCATCAACAACACGGCCAATTAACTCTTCTCCGACAGGAACTTGCAAAATCTTCCCTGTAGTTTTAACAGTATCTCCTTCTTTAACTTTTATAAAATCGCCAAAAATAACTGCCCCGACATTATATTGTTCCAAATTTAAAGCTAAACCATAAATATTCTTTCCAGAAGAACCAAAATCAATCAGTTCGCAGTACTGCACATCCGACAAGCCTTCAATTTTTGCCACACCATCACCAATTTCAGTAACCACACCCACATTTTCTCTTTGAGCTTTAAGTTTAAGCCCTTTTATTTGATTTTCTATATCAGCTATCAAATCAGCCACTAATTACCTCCTTCACCTGATTAATTTTCCCTAAAATAGATTCATCCAAAACCTCATCCCCAGTTCTTAATTTAAATCCGCCAAAAATATCCGGATTAATGCTTACCAGGACTTTAGTGATTTCAGTTTTTTTCTCTGCCATTTTTTTTGCCTTCTTAATCTGAGCAGAGGAAAGCGGTACCACTGTTTCAATATACAATGTGTGTTTTCTCTCGTTTCTGCGTATTCCTTTCAGATATTCTGACAAACCATGAATTGCTTCATGTCTTGGCAGGGATTTAAGGACTTTAATTGAACGGGTTACCTGAAGTTCAAGTATTCTACCGTCTTTAAAACTGGCTCGCACCAATTTGCTTACTTTCTTTTGTAACTCTTTTTTTGTCATGATAAGTTTTTAATACTCTTTTCGATTATCTCCCTTTGGGTTTTGTTGTTTAAAATCCTACCTGTCACTTTTTCCATACCTGCTGCCACAATCCTTGCCATTTTGCTCATCACTTCCTGTTCAATCTTCAAAGCTTCAGCCCGGGCAGCTTCTTTGCTTTTCTTAATAACCTCTTCTGCCATCCTGCCAGCTCTTTCTTTGGTTTCCTCAAGATACAATACACCCTCTTTTCTTGATTCATCAATTATCTTTTGTGCCTCTTTTGCAGCTTTACCAATCATAACATCTATTTTTTCATTGGTTTCCTGCAATCTTTTCTCTATCTCCTCCGCATTTTTCAAACTTTCCGCAATCCTTTTTTTACGCTCTTCTAAAACATTTAATAATGGTTTATATAAAAACATTTTTAAGATAAAAAGGAGTATTATAAAATTAACTCCTTGTGCAATCAAGAGTACTGGATTTACCCCAAACTGATGTAATATTTCCATAAATAATTAAAACGACAACGTATGAACCGTTCAAAGCAATTGATACAGTTGAGTTAACCAGTAATCAATAACTTAAGCTTTTTTAGCATGAAACAAATCCCAAATATACGAATTTGTCACACGCAGTGCTTTACGGCCAGACGAGCCGAATTCTCCATTATTTTATAAAAGCTATAACTAAAGCATAAATAGCAATAGCTTCTGCAAAAGCCATGCCCAAAAGCATTGGCGGCATAATCTTATTAGCAGCATCAGGATTTCTGCCAATTGATTCCATGGCTTTAAAACCAATTAAACCAATAGCTATAGCAGGAAATATTGTTCCAAATGCAATAGTAAAACCCGATACAAAATTCGCTGGCATTTTATCTCCTTTCTTTTTTAAATACTTAAATTAATGTTCTTGTGCATGCTTTTCGCTAAGAAGCACCATAAATACTAATGTTAACATAGCAAAAACAGCTGCCTGTACAAATCCTACAATAATCTCCAGAAAATAAAAAGGGAGCGGCGCTACAAAAGCAAAAATCGATGAAACTGCCAGTAACGCTACTTCACCTGCAAATATATTACCAAAAAGTCGAAGAGATAGCGATAGTACTTTTGTAACTTCTCCAACTAACTCTAATAATCCCACAAATAAAAAAACAGGGTTTAGGGCAAACCATTTTTTAAGATAACCAAAGATACCCAGGTAATAAATTGCAAAAGCATGGGTCAGTGCAGCAGAAGTTAAAGCCAAGCCTAAGGTCATATTTAGATCAGAATTCATGGAGCGAAGAAAATGCTCTCCTTCGAACTTAATAGTAGCAAAACCAGGCATAAGACCGAGCCAGTTGGAAAAAAGAATAAACAGGAAAAAAGTCATGACGATCGGAAAAAAAGCTTTGGCTTTTTTGCTTCCTGCCAAATCTTCAACTGTGGTATAGCCAAAATCTACAATTATTTCAAATAAACTCTGCAAACCGGAAGGAATAAGCTGTACTTTCCGGGTAGCAAGAATTGATACTACAGCAAGAATAAACATTGCAATCCAGCTTGCCAAAAGGGTATTGGTAATCGGAAGGTTTTTAAAATGTCCTAAAACTTCAGCTTCTAAAACTACTAAACTCTCCATATAGGTATATTGCTTGAATTCCAAACATATTACAAGAAGCTTTAAACTTGCGTCAACTATTTGATTTAATTTAGGGAAAATCTATCTATATTCATACTGTGCCTGCACTTACACCTGGAATCAAATTCCTAAACTTGATCCTATTAGGATTCAAATATTGTCCGCCTTGTCTATCTTCAATCTCCTGTTCCCATTTACAAAAGAAGCGCAATAAAGGTCCTTGGGTTTCCGGTATCAGCAAAACATCTTGTCTGCGTTCTTCATCTCCATTTACTTGCAATGAAACTCCGCTTGTTTGAAAGAAATCATAAAGTGTTCTTCGAAACATTATTCCCTCCAAGGAAGGAGCTGAGATTGGATCAAAAATTCCTGAACCTTCTCCATCCACACCTAATACCGTATACTTAATTGAACCGGGAACTGCTGTTTTACTTCTCATGGCCTCTAGTGTTCCGTTAACAATTAATTCTTTACATAAATCTGTAACGTAGGCACCTTTCAGGCAAAGTTGAATTACTTGACCTTGCTGCGCGATCTCAACAGAACTTAATCCCCACTCTTCATAGTTCCGAACTTGAAACTACCGGCGTAAGCCGGTAGAGGGAGTAATCCCAAAATCCTTCTGAGTATATAATAAAGGAGTGAAGTTAAGAAAACAATCAAACGCTGTATACTTTTGTGAGTACCACCTGATTTTT
>JAHIVD010000072.1 GCA_018816815.1 Patescibacteria group bacterium | reverse complement strand
CCCTGTTACAGCCCAAAACATTATTGAACAAAGGCCGTACTCATCAGTTGAAGAATTACTAAATAAGAAGATTTTAAAGACCAATGTTTACGAAACCAATAAAGATAAACTGTCAATTTATTAATTTTAATTATCTAATAATCAATGATTAATAGATTTTATTAAAGGCGAAAAATCATTGATTATTTTTTGTTTTTATTAATCATTTTTTTTGAATTAACGTGTTAATGCGATCTGTTTTTTGGATTATCCTTGTCCTAGTAATTTTTGTCCGTGTCATGACAACAAGACCTATTTATTCTGACGGGGATAAAATTAAAATTACAACAAAGGTTTCGTCGGAACCAATAAAATACGACACTTCTCAAAGATTAATCCTCGTCGGTTTGAAAACTTATTTGCCAAACTATCCAGAGATTAGTTACGGGGACAAAGTTGTTGTTGAAGGGACGGTAGGAGATGGAAAACTTAATGATCCAAAACTGATTAGTTTAGAACCTATAGCCGGAATACTCTATAAAACTAGAAATAATATTATCAAAGTGTATCAGAAATCATTACCGGAGCCGCATGCCTCACTTTTAGCTGGGCTAACTTTGGGTTCAAAAGCGGGCCTACCGGCAGATTTTTGGGAAACACTTAAGGAAACTGGTACGGCCCATGTTGTTGTTGCCTCGGGTATGAATGTAACCCTTGTCGCTGGTTTTTTAATTGGAATTTTGATCATGTTGTTGCCAAGAAGAAAAGCAATACCATTAGCCTTGGCAGGAGTGTGGACATATTCTTTGCTTTCGGGGTTTGATGCGCCAATAGTAAGGGCGGCGATTATGGGCTCAGTGACTTTTACTGCTCAAGCATTCGGCAGATTGCAAACCGCAAGCAGAGCCTTATTTCTTTCGGCCGCTTTGATGCTCATCGTTAAACCTGACTGGATAACTGATTTAGGGTTTATTCTTTCCTTTGTGGCCACAGCCTCGTTAATGCTTTTTGAAAGGAAAATTTCAAGCTTGATACGGTTTATGCCTGGTATTTTCAGGGAAGGATTATCAACTTCTTTAGCCGCACAGATTGGAGTAGCACCAATTCTTTTTGCCACTTTTGGTCAGTTCAGCCTCCTTTCACCTCTTATTAATGCTCTCGTTCTTTGGACAATAGCACCGACTACCATCATTGGGGGAATCGGCGGGATTATTGGCTTAGCCTCAGTAACTGTGGGTAAAGCGATTATTTTTCTTTCTTATCCATTAACAACGTGGTTTGTTTGGATTGTGGAGGCTTTTGGATGAAAGTACTCTGGAAAAATATATTTTTGGGGTTGAGTTTAGCCTTGATTGTCATATGGATGGCCGTATTTGCCTATCCGGAAAAGAAATTGCATTTAATTGCTTGTGGTGTGGGCCAGGGGGATGCGATTTTGGCTGTATATGGAACGACTCAAATACTTATTGATGGGGGAGCGACAAATAAAGTGATTGATTGCTTAGGCAGGCATATGCCTTTTTGGGACAGGAAAATAGAAGTGGTTTTATTGTCTCATCCTCAGCTTGATCACTTTGGCGGTCTTAGCGAGGTTTTCAAGCGGTTTCAGGTAGAGCGTTTTGTGGCTACTAGCCTTGATTCTAGCAGTCAGGCATACCAAGCGCTAATAAGTATGGTAGGGGGTAGTGGTGTACAAGTGATAAATCCCACTACAGGCATGGTTATCAGGTCGGGTTTGTTGTATTTAGATATAGTTTGGCCTTTGAGTGATTTTCTGACAGCTGCGGGAGGTGTTTCTGGGGGTAAAGTCCTGGGTGCATTTACGTCAAAAAAGGATCCTAATAACTTTTCAGTTGTGGCTAATTTGAGGCTGGGGGAATTCGATGCTTTTCTCACAGGAGATATTGGCCCGCAGGTTATTGGGGAGATTATACAAACAGGTAAAACCAGAGACGTTGAATATATCAAAGTGCCTCACCATGGTTCTAAGAATGGTTTGACTAAAGAATTGCTTGACGCAACCACACCCGAGGTGGCTGTTATCTCTGTGGGCAAGAATAGCTTTGGCCACCCTCATAAGGAGATCCTTGATTTATTAAATGAATATGGCATTCAGGTAAAAAGAACAGATGAGGATGGAGATGTCGAAGTTATATCAGATGGAAAAAGCTGGTGGATTGAATAATCGGTTTGAGGTTAGGAACTCAGTGGAATAGTTAAGATTTACTCGCTTTCGATTATCCACCAGTCAAAGTGAATATCTTTATCTACTGATTTTTCTGTTTCCACTCTAAAGCCGGAATTAGAGGACTTTTCAGTTACGGACAGGGGGAAATTAATAATTGTTGTTGGGGTGATAAAGATTAAAGAATTGGAGCGCACAGTGTCCGTTTCCACCCATACACTTGTTTGTCCCGAGTCAATATAATCTGAGCCTGCAGAGTTTCCTGAGACTTTATACTTTTTAGCCGCTATTTCATTAACGATCATATTGCCGGAGGTGTCTATTGTTACCAGTCCGTCCATAAATTCGATATTTCCTAAAGCTAAAGGCTGAATTTTTAAAACACCAATGGCGCCAATTGAGGCAGAAAGGTTGTCAAAAGAGAGCATACCTACGTTTAACTTTCCATTTATGAAAGTATCTCCTAGAGTGCTTTTACCTAGAACTACCAGGGAATCTATTGAGGATGAGTAAGTATCACTATCTGCCTCATTTAGAGACACAGACGAAAAGTAAAGGTCTGTAAGTCCGGATATTTGTTCATTTAACTTCTCGAGGCTTTCTTCCAACAATTTAATTCTTTCTTCGTAGGAGTAATTAATACCAGGTAGGTCTGTATCGGTTTGTTCTTGATTAAGTTCTACGTTTTCTATATCAGTAGTCGTTGTCTGGTTTGGGTCTTGATTAAGGTCGGTATACAAGAAACCTAAAGTCAAAAAGACGGTAGTCATTGAATTTTCAGATTCCGGTTCCCAGGAAGCAAGGGCTTTGCCTACATAGTAATCACCGGATTCTGCTTTTCTGGCATATCCTGGATTATCTGAGGCTGTAATGAAATCACCAGCAGAAATAGTAGGGGAATCAGAGTCAATTTTTACAGGCACTCTACCTGAAAGAGCTAGGAGACGTCTATCTGGACCAGGCAAACCCAGTTCCTGTCCCGCCCTTGTAGAGATGATACCAATGGCTTTATTGTCACCTTTGATATTTGTTTTAGCCATTTTAGGCACACCATATTTATCCTTTTCGCTTATCGTTTTAACAACATCTCCAGCCTCAATGGAATCATCATTTGTTGGATACCATTCGGCTAAATCTGCCCCAAAAACAAGAACATCTAAACGAATATTTTGCGTTTCACCTGTGTAGTTATACATCCTGACAGTATTGTTGTCGGTTTGTTCAATATAAAAGCGACTATTGGACCGATATAATTCTCCCACCTCTCCTGCAGAAAGATCTCGGGATAATACAAACATCTCGTCCAATATTCCTTGCCATGGATTGGATGAACCGTCTGAATCAACTCCAAGATAGAAAGGATCATCGCTAGAGATAGAAGTAGTTGCAGCCAAGGAGTAATCTGCGGCCACCTCCTGACCATCAATATATATTTTGATATAGGATGAGCCATTTTTAACCACAGCCAGATGGTGCCAGCTATTATCGTCATAGTTAGCGGGTGTGGTAGTAGCTGAGTCGTCAGGGAAGGAATTTTGATCATCGTCGATGGCAAAAGTTATATCACCGTCTGATTCCATATAGAGCTTGTAGCCTCCAGCACTAGAGGAAACTTGAGAACTATCATAAACAGGATCGCTGTCTCCTGACGTTGAAGTGACATAATCAACGTGAATTCGTCCATCTCCACCATCTCCACCATCAGCATAAGCTGTATTACCTCCTGTACCACCAGTGGCTGTAGTTTTACTTGTGCCTAAGACTATTGTGTTACCGACCAATTTCATTGAGCCACCTGCGCCACCACCACCACCTCCTCCTCTGCTTTCTCCGACACTACCGTTGCCGCCATTATTACTTAAGAAGCCATTGACGGTGATTGAATCAGCTGCGATGTAAACAATTCCTCCTCCATCTCCACCGTTTCCACCCTCCAAGGACCCCTCAGTATATGAATCTCCATCTCCACCAGCTCCTCCACTAGAGCCAAAGAACAGAGAAGCCAAATTAGCATCACCATAGGTGCCTCCACCTCCACCCATACCACCGTATTGGTTAT
>JAHIVD010000071.1 GCA_018816815.1 Patescibacteria group bacterium | reverse complement strand
TTATTCAACAGCCAAAATACCCGGTCATTTTAAGGAATCTTTACTCTGATACATTCCAAAAGTGGTCAGAGATAGAATAATAGCTGTCAGTCTTCAGCTATCAGACTTTTCTGATTAGTCTGATGACTATTTCCCAAAATTACGCTTCTGCTCCTGATACCAAGTAATAGCTTTTTTGAGTTCTTTTTCATCAAAATCCGGCCATAGTGTTTTGGTAAAGTAGAATTCTGAATATGCTGTCTGCCAAAGCAGGAAATTTGATAATCTTGACCTTCCTCCTGTCCGGATAACAAGCTCAGGATCAGGCTGGCCATTGGTATAAAGATGTCTTCCGATAATCTGCTCGTTTATTTTATCAACATCAATCCCCTCTTTAACAATATCTTTGATTGCTTTTACCAATTCTGTTTTACTTCCATAATTTAAGGCAATATTTAATTTTATGGATTCATTTTTAATATAAGTTTTTTTAATTGCTTCAATAATCCGTTTGATAAACGAAGGCAAACCTTTAAGCTCTCCCAGGATGTCTATCCTAACCCCATTTTCCATCATTCGTTTAAATTTACTGTGATAACTACTTCTCATCAGCTGAAAAAGGCTTGCCACTTCCCTTTTCGCCCTCTTTTTAATATTTTCCGTAGAAAGAGCATAAACTGTGACTGTTCTAACGCCTATTTTATCCGCAACTTCTACTGCCTTTTCCAACATCTCAGTTCCTTTTTCATGTCCTTTAATATCAGGCAGATTTCTAGCTCTAGCCCATCTTCTATTGCCATCCATAATGATTGCGATATGTGAAGGTATGTTTTGTTTTGTCATTATTTATTTCTTTCAATCAAATATTCAGCCATTTGCTGCAGTAATTTACTCATTTTTTGTTCTTTAGTTATTCTTGGCAGTACTTTCATTGCTCGATTTTTATATTCTTCCGCTTCTTTTTCAGCTTTTTCTATAGATCCTACATCAGATCCTACATCTGAATCTAGAATATCGTCCTTAATTTGAAAAGCAATACCTAAATTTTCTCCAAATTTTCCCAGTTCCTTAATCAATTCTTGATCTGCTCCTGCTAAAACTGCCCCAATCTGCAGCGGCCCTGCAATAGTATAGTACGCTGTTTTGAGCTTCATCACAATTAACGGATCTGTTTCTTCCGAATCCAGCATTTGACCCCAGGTTGTATTTATCATTACTTTGGAAAACAGATTCAAAGCTTCAATCTTGCAATCATCTGGAAAATCTGTTTCACAAATTATTTTATAGCTTAGAAAAAAACCATAATCAGCCAAACATATTGTCTGAGAAATACCATAATGGTCACCACCAAGAGCAGCATGTAAAGAGGGTTGTCCGCGTCTTATCAAGCTTTCATCAATAATATCATCATGAGCCAAAATAGCGCTATGACATATTTCATAAGCCACACCTACCTTTATTATTTCACCTATTATTTTACCTCCAAGGCGGGTTTTTCCATCAATACCCCCTCGGATGGTTGCCCTAAGCGCAATCAAAGGAACTCCTCCAGAATGATCTTTACCCCTAGCTATCTCATAACCCAGCTTAACTAATGTTCCTCTAATCTTTTTCCCGCCCCTACAAGATCTGGTAAAAGCTTTTACCAGAGAAATTAATTTCCTATCCGTTTTTTCTGCCTTTTTTAACTGTTCTTTTAATATTTTCTCTAACTCCCTGTCCACTTCTACTGCAGCTTTGTTAAGATATCTCTTAAAATTCATTGCCTAAATTTAACATATAATCCAAACCTTTGCACAAATACTTACGTCAAACATCTTAAGATGCTCTTCCAGCGAAGAAGCAACTATAGTTCATATTAACAAGATACTCTTTGTTTGTTAAGTGAAATTTGAATTTTGAGATCAATAACTAGTAGAATTGGGTTTCGATGAAAAGTAAGCCTTCCTTTCGTGACTGTAAAAATGCCCGAATGGGCAATATTACAAACTGGACATTCACAAAAGAACAAGAGGATTTTTTACTTCAATTTCTTTAAATTTTAGATAACTCTTCATCAAAACTAACTAAAATTGTATTTTTTGGTAATTGAGAAGCGATTAAACAGTCAGTAAATTTGATTTTATATTTTTTATAAAATTGTAAGGCAATTTTTGTATTAGTTTTATCAACGATAGTGATTCCCCGGATAGTTAGTGTTGAATCCAGAACTTCAGTTATATCTGAAAAAGGAAGCTCATAAACACTTTTTAAAACATAACTTATCTCTGAGAATACAATGCTGGATGTATATGTCCCAAACCTACCTTCTTCAATTTGTAAGATTAATTCTTTTGCAGTCTTTGAATTGTTGTTGATTATCTTTCAGGTAATATTTAAGCAAGAAATTAGTATCTAAGAATATCTTCATGCTTTGGAGTAGTCAATGTAGTCTCTGATTCTATCTAAATTTATTTTCTTACCTCTGGTGTATTTTTCATACTTTCCCGCAAGTTGTAAAACTCTACTTTTCACTGGAATCAACACCAATTTATTTCCATCAGATTTAATCTCAACTTGACTTGGTTTTGTCAATTTCAAAGCTTTTCTGGCAGCTTTTGGAATATGAATTTGCCATCTACTTGTAATTGATACTGTCGCTTGCATAACAATATCAATTGCACAACAATACAAATAAATTATCAACAAGTAAATTATTCTGGTTGTTAAACTGCAATTCTGGTAGAATTAACTTTCGATGAAAGATAGAATAACTCTTCGTGATTTAAAAAATAACCAAAAAAGGCGTGAATTTTTGGAAAAGGAGTTGAATATAAACCTGGATAAAATCAGCCAGATTAACTTTGAAGAAAGTAAGGTTGTTGGCAGGAATATTGAAAATTTAATCGGTTCTACTCAAATCCCCCTTGGCATTGCCGGACCTTTACTGGTAAAGTCCGGGGATCAAAAAACAAAAGAATATTTTATACCTCTTGCCACAACAGAAGGAGCATTAGTAGCCTCAGTTTCCAGAGGCTGTAAAGCTATAACAGAATACGGAAACACCATGGTCTGTGTAGAAAATATCGGGATTACCCGCGGACCGGTTTTCAAAAATGAAAACTTAAAAGAAGCTATGAAAACTCAAACCTGGATTAAAAAAAACTATAAAGAACTTGCTAAAATAGCCGAGTCAACATCTTCTCATTTAAAACTGTTAAAAGCTGATTTTCAGATTGTTGGCAGAAATTTATTCATCAGGTTTTATTTTGATACGGAAGATGCTATGGGTATGAATATGGCCACTTTCGCCACAGAAAAAGTGGTTGAACTGATTGAGCGAAAAACCAAGGCCAAATGTATATCTTTGGCCGGCAATTTTGATGTAGATAAAAAACCTTCATGGCTGAATTTTATTTCAGGCCGGGGCAAAAAAGTCTGGGCAGAAGCTATTTTATCAAAAAAAATCATCAAGGATATTCTCAAAACTACCCCTTCAGCAATTACTGAAGTTGTAGCAAGGAAGTGCTATTTAGGCTCTATCATGAGTGGTTCTTTGGGTTTTAACGCTCATTATGCCAATATAGTCGCAGCTGTATTTGCAGCCACAGGTCAAGATTTAGCCCATGTTGCAGAAGGCAGTTTAGGTATCACTACAGCAGAAGTCCTGGAAAAAGATTCCCTTTATTTTTCCGTATATCTTCCCTCTTTGATAGTCGGTACCGTAGGCGGAGGAACACATTTACCTACCCAGCAGGAAGCTTTGAAAATAATGCAGGTATCTAATGCGCTAGAATATTCGCAAGTTTTAGGAGGAGCAGTTTTGGCTGGTGAACTTTCATTAATCGCAAGCCTGGCAGAAGGAACACTGGCAAAGGCACATAAAAAACTAGGAAGGAAAAGCAAATGATGACAGGAATTGTTTCTTACGGAGTATATATACCTAAATACAGAATTAAACCTTCTCAAATCGCTCGTGCTTGGGGTAAAGAGGCAAACGGAATAGAAATGTCTCTTGGGGTTTTCGAAAAAGCAGTTGCAGCTGTTGATGAAGATGCGGTAACTTTAGCAGTTGAGGCCTCTTTCAAAGCTTTGCAAAACGGACAAATCAAACCAGATAGCATTGGCGCCATTGCTGTTGGTTCGGAATCCCACCCTTACGCTGTCAAACCCACCTCCACTACGGTCGCCGGCATCTTAGGTCTGCCGGAAGAGCTTTTGGCAATTGATTTGGAATTTGCCTGTAAAGCCGGTACTTCCGGTATTCAGCTTTTATCAGGATTTATCAGCACAGGAAAGACAAAATACGTTCTAGCTATAGGCTCTGATGTAGCTCAATCTAAACCTTCAGATGTTTTAGAATATACGGCCGGCTCCGGCGCAGCCAGCTTTATTTTAGGTAATAAAAATACAATTGCCAATATTTTAGATTTCACCTCTTACTGTTCAGATACGCCTGATTTTTGGAGGAGAGACACTGAAAAATTCCCCTCCCATGGCGGAAGATTCACAGGAGAACCAGCTTATTTTACCCATGTTCATAAAGCATCTATTTTGCTGCTTGAAAAAATCAAACTTAAACCAGCTGATTTTGACTGGGCTGTTTTTCATATGCCTAATGGTAAATTCCCTAAGAAAGCCGCTAAAAAATTAGGGTTTAGCGATGCGCAAATTAAACCAGGTTTTATAGTGTCTCAAATAGGTAATCCTTACTCTGCCTCATCCATGATAGGACTGGCAGCTGTCTTGGATATTGCCAAACCAGGACAAAAAATCTTCATGTGTTCTTACGGATCAGGTGCCGGGTCAGATGCCTTTGTCTTTGAAACCACCCCTATTCTTAAAAAATTTCAAAGAAGAAATGGAGCAAGCTCTTTGCTCCGCAATAAAAACAGTGTCCAAAGCCAAATTCAAGATAAACAAATGATAGATTATTCACTGGTAGCCAGAAATATTATTAATAAATACAGAATATAATGAAAATCAAAGTAGCTGGTATTGGCTTAACAAAATTTGGAGAACTTTGGAATAAATCACTTTTAGATTTGGCTCTGGAAGCATCAATTAATGCCATCAAAGATTCGAGGATTGACAAAAGAGAAATTGATGCAGTCTTTGTTGGCAATATGTTAATCGGCAAAATAGCCGGGCAAGATCATCTTGGACCAGTAGTTGCTTCTTCTTTAGGGCTAAGCGCTGCTTCTTTTCGAGTCGAAGGGGCTTGCGCTTCCGGTGGCCTAGCAGTGCATCTAGCTATCCAAGGCATTTTAGCCAACACCTATAAAAATGTCTTGGTGGTGGGAGCGGAAAAAATGACTGATGCTTCTTCTAATCAAATTACCTGGGCTTTAATGGGAGCCAGTTCTTCGAAAGAACGGAAAGCTGGCCTTACTTTTCCAGCTCTGTATGCCCTAATGACTCAGGCGCATATGCAAAAATATGGTACGACCCGTAAACAATTAGCTGAAGTTTCTGTTAAAAACCATTACCACGCTTCCTTAAATAAAAAAGCCCAGTATTCCTGCGAAGTAACTACTGAAAAAGTTTTAAACAGCGCTCTAATATCTTCGCCTATCACTTTATTTGATTCTTCACCGATTACTGACGGAGCTGGTGCAGTCGTGCTCTCTGCCCCAACTCAATCAGGATCAATAAATAACTCTTCCAAAGGAATTTTCATCACAGGCAGTGCCGTAGCCTCAGACACGATTGATCTGGCAGAAAGAGACAGCTTAACAGAACTTAAAGCAACTCAGATGGCTTCTAAAAAAGCTTTGGAACAGGCAGGAGTTGAAACTAAAGATATTAAAGTTTGTGAAGTACACGATTGTTTTACCATTGCTGAAATTATGGCCATGGAAGATTTGGGTTTTTGCCCCAAAGGCATGGGTGGAAAATTCATTGAAAAAGGATCATCAAGACTCGGGAGCAAATGCCCTGTTAATACATCAGGAGGCTTAAAAGCTTGCGGTCATCCTGTTGGAGCAACA
Source organism: Patescibacteria group bacterium (assembly GCA_018816815.1). Taxonomy (GTDB): domain Bacteria; phylum Patescibacteriota; class Microgenomatia; order Daviesbacterales; family UBA10151; genus UBA10151. The sequence continues at coordinate 5,259 of JAHIVD010000071.1, read as the reverse complement.
GGAGTTAAACAAATCGTTGAAATTACCGAGCAGCTTAGGAAAACTGCTGGCGCAAGACAGGTTAAAGACGCCAACTGTGGCTTAACCCAGAACGTTGGAGGCACTGGAGCAACTGTAGTAGTTCACGTCTTGCAGACATAATTTTTAGTTTAAAATTATTTAATATGAGTAGCCCTGTAACAGTTTGGAGACATCATAAAAGTATCAAAAATTACCTGGGTAAAAAAGGTAAAATCATTGTGTGGACAAAAGTGTTTGTTGCCCCTGCAGGCTTTGAACATGAAGCTCCTTATCCAGTAGTAATTGCAGAATTTACTGATGGCAAAAGAATACCTCTACAGCTGGTTGAATACGAAGAAAAACATTTAAAACCAAACCAAAAAATCATTACTGTTGTCAGAAGATTAGGCAAGGTTAAGCTTGACAGGGTGATAGAATACGGCATCAAAGCCAAACCAGTATGATCAAAATTTCAGTTCCCGGCAAAATCCATCTACTTGGGGAACACACTGTAGTCTATGGCAAACCTGCCCTGCTTGCTGCAATAGATTTAAAAGCAACTGTTAGTATTTCTTCTGCAAAGAATTTCACAGGAAACAGTGTTTTAAAAAAAGCAATTGAACCAATCATCAAAGAAAAATTCAATCTAAAGAAGATTCCATCTTATAAACTAAAGATTGATTCGCAGATTCCGGTTGGCTGTGGTCTTGGCTCTTCTGCTGCTGTGTCTGCTGCCTATATCGCAGTGCTGCTTTCTTTTCTAAAAATAAAATGGGACCCAGGTCTTGTTAATAAACTCACTTACGAAGCGGAAAAAGTATTCCATGGCAATCCTTCAGGCGGAGATAATTCCACAGTAATTTTTGGCGGACTGGTTTGGTTTAGAAAAGAAAGCCCTGATTTGACAACAATTCAACCACTAACGTTTACTATACCTAAAAAGATTGCTAAAAACTTTGTTCTCATTAACACTGGCAAGCCCAAAGAAACTACTAAAGAAATGGTAGAAATGGTGGCTAAACAATGCGTAAAGTTTAAAAAGATATTTAATATGCAGGAAGAACTGGTTAAAGAGCTCCTGCCAGCCATACGGGAAGGAAACGAAAATCAGTTAATTCAAATCATTAAGGCCGGCGAAAAGAACTTGGAAGTTATTGGTGTAGTATCTCCTTCAGTTAAATCCATTATCAGAAAAATAGAAAATGCCGGCGGTGCTGCCAAAATCTGCGGCGGAGGAGGCAAAACCAAAGCTATAGGAGTTTTACTTACCTATCATAAAGACAGAAAAACACTTGAAAAAATAGCCAAATCTTTAAAGTTTCCCTTTTTTAGGGTAACCTTAGGAATAAAAGGACTAAGGAATGAAAACTAAAGTTACTGCTTCAGCTCCGGGAAAATTAATGCTTTTAGGGGAACACGCTGTTTTGTACGGCAGGCCTTGTATTGTTACTGCTGTTAATCAGCGGATGAAAGCAACTGTGGAGCTTCTGGATAAACCGATCTTCCGTCTTGAGGCTCCTGATGTAGGAATTACAGATTATAAAAAGCCTATGTCTAAACTTGGAACTGGTGATATTCCAAGAGGTGCTAAATTTGTAGAGATTGCTGTTAAAAACTTTACACACTCCAAGATAGACCTTAAGAAGTTAAAAGGCATCAAAGTTACTACCCAATCTGAATTTTCCTCTCAGTTTGGCTTTGGCTCCTCCTCTGCCTCTACTGTTTGTGCTATTAAAGCTTTATCAAAGATAACAAACACAGACTTAAACAGCAAAGCCATCTTTAACCTATCTTACAAAACAGTTTTAGATATCCAAGGTAAAGGTTCGGGTTTTGATGTGGCAGCTGCGGTTTACGGCGGGACTTTGTATTTTATTACCGGAGGGAAAACCGTAACACCATTAAAAATTGATTCCATTCCTCTGATAATAGGTTATAGCGGGATTAAAACAGATACAGTTGCTTTGGTGAATCAGGTTTTGGAAAAAGCAAAGAAGCATCCGGAAGTTATAGAAAATATTTATGATAGTATTGGCAAGCTGATGGAGCAAGCCAAAACTGCTGTTTTGAGTAAAGATTGGTCTACTCTTGGCGAGCTCATGAATTTTAATGAAGGATATCTGTCCGCTCTGGGAGTGGAAGGTAAAAAATTAGCCGGTATGATATACTCTGCCCGCAAGGCTGGAGCATACGGAGCAAAATTATCCGGAGCGGGTATTGGAGACTGCATGATTGCTCTTGCATCTCCGAACAAGACCAACGCTGTCAAAAAAGCTATTATAAAAGCCGGCGGCACAACAGTAAATATAACAGTCAACGCGCCCGGGGCGAGAATTGAAAAATGACAAAAAACATATGGGTAAAAAAGACGAATTATTCGCAGTAGTGAATCAAAGAGACAGGATAGTCGGCTATCACACCCGCTTTGACTGCCACCACAACAAAGAACTTATTCACAGACTAATTGGCGTGGTTATTTTTAATGACAAAGGTAAAGTTTTACTCCAAAAAAGAGGCAAAAAGAAAGACCTGTATCCAGGACTTTACACCGTCTCTGCTTCAGGCCATGTAGGCAAGGGAGAAACATACTTACAAGCTGCAAAAAGAGAACTGCTTGAAGAATTAGGCATAACTTCTCACCTCAAAAAAGAAGCTAAGTTTTTAACAAAGCTGGAGCAGGAAACAGAAATGGTTTGTCTTTTCTCCGCAAAATATAATGGGCCGTTTTATCCTAACAAAAAAGAACTGGATGAAATTGAATTTGTCGCTCCGGTTCAACTTAAACAAATGCAGTCACAGCTTACCCCGTTTGCCATTACTGATTTCAAACAACTTGGATTACTATGAAAGCCACTGCTATTGCACCATCAAATATAGCTTTTACCAAATACTGGGGTAAAAAAGACGAGGTCTTAAGGTTACCCGAAAACGCTAACATTTCCATGTGCTTGAGCAATCTGTTAACCACTACCACTGTAGAGTTTTCAAAAAACTATTCTAAAGATGAAATCACAGTCAACAACAAAGCTTTGAAACAAAATGAAGAAAAAAGAGCAATTAAACACTTAGACAGAGTCAGGAAAATGGCAAACATAAACTTAAAAGCCAAAGTGATGTCCAATAATAATTTCCCATCAGGAACCGGTCTTTCCTCCTCTGCTTCCGGTTTTGCCGCACTTAGCTTAGCTGCCTCTTGTGCTGCTGACTTAAACTTATCTGAAAAGGATTTGTCTATTTTGGCCCGCCAAGGCTCTGGTTCTGCTTGCAGATCTATTCCGTCCGGCTTCGTAGAATGGCTGGATGGAAATACATCTAAATCATCGTATGCCATCCAAGTTTTCCCTCCTGACCACTGGGCTATTGCTGATGTAGTAGCAATTGTATCTGAAGGCAAAAAAGAAGTTCCTACCTCTGTCGGCCAGCAAACCGCCCGATCCTCCCCTTTTATGCAAATCAGATTAGCTCATATGAGAGAGAAAAATGAAAAAGTCAAAAAGTATATTGCAGAAAAAAACTTTAAAGAGTTCGGGGAACTGGTTGAGCAGGAAGCTTTGGAACTTCATACCATTATGTTAACTCAAACTCCCCCTCTTATTTATTGGACCCCAGGGACTCTTAAAATTATGAAACTCACCCGTCACTGGAGACTGGAAGGCATTTGTGTCTATTTCACTATCAACACTGGGCAGGATATTCACCTGATTTGTGAAGCAGAAAACATTAAAAAAGTAAAATCAAAACTGTCAAAGTTGGATTTTGTTAAAAATATTATTATAAATACTCCTGGAGAAGGTGCTCGGTTTACCAAAAACCATCTATTCTAAGAAATTATTCCCAGCTCTTTGCCAATTTTAGCAAATGCCTGAGTCCCAAAATCCAAATCTTTCCTGCTATGAGCTGCAGATGGAATAACGCGGACGCGTGCTTTGCCTTTAGGCACCATTGGGAAAACAATCGGTGTTGCAAAAACACCCAGCTCAAAAAGTTTAGCACTAAATTGTTTTGCTAAATCTTCATCCGGAAGCATCACCGGAGTAATCGGTGACTGTGACTGTCCTGTATCAAACCCAAGCTTCTTAAATTCTCTCCTTAGATAATGAGTATTTTCCCATAGAATTTTAACTAATTTATCTGATTCCTCAAGGATCTTAACTCCTTCCAAAACAGCAGCTGTATCCGGGATTGTCAAAGCGTTGGAAAACAAAAACTGCCTGGCCTTTTGTTTATAAAAATCAATCAATGATTTTTTCCCGGTAATAAACCCGCCCATCACACTAAATGCTTTGGAAAGTGTCCCTACTTCAATATCAATCTGTCCATGAAGGCCGAAATGATCAACAATACCTCTGCCCTTTTTGCCTAAAACCCCTTCCCCATGAGCATCATCAACCATAGTTAAAGCTCCGTATTTTTTAGCCAGTTTCACAATCTCCGGCAATGGCGCCAAATCACCATCCATGGAAAACACCCCATCTGTCACAATAAGAATTAATCGCTGCTCACCATTTTTTTTAGGGGTTTTCTGCATCTTCACTGACTTTTTTAATCTTTCTTCCAATTCAGCAGTATCTTTGTGTTTGTAAATAAATTTATTTTGAACCTGAGAAAGTCTGATTGCATCAATAATAGATGCATGATTGAGTTCATCTGAAATAACAATATCTTCTTTTGAAATAATTGTTTGGATTGCTGCACAGTTAGTCATGTAGCCACCTGTTAAAACAATTGCTCCTTCTGCTTTCTTAAACCGGGCCAAAGCTTCTTCCAACTGCACATGAAGAATATGAGTCCCTGCCAAGGTCCGGTAACCAGTCCCAACACCATAAATATCAACTGCTTTTTTAATTGCTTTTTTCAATCGGTCATCTACTGCCAATCCTAAATAATGACTGGAACAAAAATTCAGCCTTTTTTTACCTTTAATAGTCAAATATGCACCCTGACCTGAAGTAATGATATGAGGCGTCTTACCAGTTTTTACTATCTTCTCAAGATTTTTATAAAATTTATTTATTTGACTCATAAATATTTTAGTAACAAATTTTTACAAGCATAACACCAAGAAGTTCTTTGTGCAATAGTTGGAAAACAAGAAGGTTATAAAGGTTGATTTAAGATGAATTTCGATATTCAGGAAAACCATTCTGATGTTCTGTTGTCATAAGTCGATCCTGGTCGTCATTTAAATGACTCTCCGGACAACTAAAAATAAAAATAACTGGTTCTTCTCCTATAACCTCAAACGAATGGACTTGACCG
>JAHIVD010000070.1 GCA_018816815.1 Patescibacteria group bacterium | reverse complement strand
TAAGTCGATATTTCGGCTAAGAGATAAAAAAGGGAATCCCGAGAATTTCGGGAACTGTGCCGCAACTGTAAAGTCAGGAGACCGACCACACTCGCGTTCAGTTTATATGAACGTGGTTTAGTCCCGAGCAGGAGCAATATGCCAACAAGACTAGAACGACCAGAAATATCCTCTTTTATCAACACTTGGCGACAAGGCGAACCATTGCAAGTTGTTCAAGAAATTGCTTCTTTACAGCTTGAAACTAATCGAATTCCTGATCCCTACTCTTTTGTGGTTGCAGCAAATGGAGAATTAATTTCTCCGACTGCGCGTTGCAGGGTGAAAGACGTGGTGGAGGATAAAACAGGCCACTTGGGACAGCTTGAGTATCAGGCAGTGCTTGCTATTGAAAGATGGGCGGCTGACAGTAATGAAGGATCAGTTGTTTGGGTTAGCCCGCCTTATTCAGGAATTTATCCAACATCAAAGATTGTTGTTAGCCAGATCGAATATCAGGATGGAGCTAAAAGATTATTTAATAGAGCTATAATTTTGGATTTTGACGAGAAAGGATGTCTTCGATTCGCTCAAGATCTGGCGCAGTTGAGTCAGAACCGGCCGCTGCTGTTACATCTTGATCAAGTTAGGGCTACGCCGCTTATTTTAAATACCCACGGTAATTCCTGGATTTATATTTTGCAAAAGTTCATAAATGATCCGATTTTATGGGAAAGCATTAGAAATGGAGAAGATCAAAGCGCTAAAAAAGAAGCCATTAAGCAGGCTACAATAGTTCAACAAACCCTTTTTGCAGTTTCCGGGTCAGACGACTTGGATAGTGTTAGGGCGGCTGTTGTGCGGATATTGGGAGAAGGACCAGGTAGCTGTCCGGTTCTTTTTAAGACAGCTTTTCAGGTATTTTCAGAGAATTCCTTATTAATAGGTGGAGGAATAGAGACTAGTGATCCTGATTATTGCAGGAGTTGTCCTGTATGTGGCAAAGAAATAAATTGTATTGTTAGAATTGGTGGGAGTTGCCCAAACTGCGGAGAAATTAAAAGATGTGGATAGGTGGTGAATGCTAACAACCGTTAGGGGCCAAAAAGAGCAATTAATTCCTTATTGCTTGTACTACGAAAAGGCGCTAAGTGCTAGTTATGATGCAGTTTTAGCATGCCAATTATTTTGAATTACGACATTAACGCGCTAAAAAACAAAGGGCTACAGATTGTTGATTTTAGAAAGAAAGTTTGACAGGTTTCAAAGATTCGCTTTAAGTATTACCAGGTACGGTAATTCTTTGGATAGTTGTTTGTAAATAAAGTTGGAATAATTACGAATTTAATCTTAGATTTGTCAGGATTTCATAAGAATTTTATCAAGCACAAAACTTTTACGGCGGTTATTATATTTCACAGATTAGTTTAAAGGGCGGTTAGCTCGCAATCTTCGTTTATAACTGAAGGTTGAAAACTAATGACTATTTTTAGAAACATTGACATCAAGTTTGGGAAATTCTATGCTTAAACTATAGTCCTGAGCAAGACCAAGGCAGATTTGGTGAAACTGAAGGATTGATGTCATAGAATTTCCTGGAAAAAGAAATTTATGGCAAAAGAAAGTTATAATCATGAGCAAGACCAAGGCAGATTTGGTGAAACTGAAGGAAAAAATATGTCAGAAGTACCCGTAGAGCATCCTGTGGCTTCGCAAGAAGGGGCACCAGAAGATCCAGCCGCAGAGCGAAGAGAAGTAGCTATAGGGAAGGTTAGAGAGCTTGATCAGATCAGAGTTTTCACTAGTAATTTAGATGCGCAAATACAATCTGGGCAGGCGTTGTCACCCGAACAACAGACTCATCGACAACAAGCTGAAATTCGTAGAAATGATTTATTGCAGAATGCTTCCTTTGAGGAGGTTCTGATTTTCAGTGATAATATACAGAGCCCTGATGATTTAAAGGCAGTCACAGAGAGACGAGATGTTTTGTTGCAGAAGGCAGAGGCAGAAGGACTTTTTGTTGATCCTATAGCGCGATTATCCGGAATTTATTATGGCTCAAGGGTGATGGTGACCAATGACCAAAAGGAAGGTAGAGGAGAAGAATATGAAGGTCGTGGGAAGCTGCAGGAGTTAGAAAGGATGCAAAGAATGGCCTACAATCCTCAGTTTTCTTTGGAAACAGAACAAGAAGAAGAATTAGTAGATGCTCGTACAGGAGCAAGAAGACGTACAGGAGCAAGAATACCTGGATTTTGGGACGATCCTGCACATCCAGAAAGAAAAGCTTTGGAATCAGAATTAAGAGGGGTTGTTGATTATTTTAACCAAAAGAGCACAGATCTGATTTTGGATGTAGTAAGAGATCGGAAAATTTATACACTGCAACATAGTACTCACAAAGAACCGCCCAAAGATGGTATATATAGTCTTTGGAAGGGTTTTATAAGAGATAGTGTAGGTCATGCATTAAAGGAGGAGATGGCGGAAGACTTTTCTGATTTTAGGGAAGCAATTGAAGAAGCAAGAAGGCGGGAGCCCTGGGTCCCCAACAGGCGGGATTATGAAACTTATATCAGATATGTAGCAGATGACATAGAAGAACTAGAGGAAATGATTCCTTATATTGTTGAAAAAGTTAGAAAAAAACTAGGAACAGGTCAGCCGGATAAACTTTCACAAAAACTCGAGCAGGAAAAAGAGAAGCAGGATGGTGCACTAGCTGCTTTCCCCGAACGTTTGATAGAATCGGAACGTCAATTTAGAAGATTGAAATCAACCCTAGCTGCTAATCATAATTTAATGGGAGCGTATTATTTTTCAGAGAAGGTGCGCGACGATTGGGGTCCGTACTTATCCTATTTGGGTTTATTGGCAACAGGGACGCAGGATACTGAAATTCAAGATCATTTAGTTGATTCTCTATTTTTGGATAAAGAAGGTTTAACTATGTTAGCTTTGGATCAATTTAGCCAAGAAGATGGAATATTTTGGAGGTACGGTGAAAAACGAGATGATATCAATACAGACCTTTCTGTTGATATGACAGACTTGTTGAGATGGCAGGAACGCAGAAGAAGAGAAATCGAAGAATTTTTATTGAACCACAAACTTAAGCCGATGCAGATCTTACTGGATACTCACCCAGCTTTTCAAAGATTAAAACAGAAATTCAATGAGTTGGATGAACAAGATCAAAAGCCAGAAAAATATGGATACATCCGAGACGCTGATGGAGAACCCACTGAGTTTACTCGTTGGCAGGAATATTGCGAAAAAGCGTTACTCTGGGAAAGGACAGGCGAATTCGGGGATCCCAGAGAAGCTGGACGAGTAATATTTCAACATCCTTTAGCAAGAGCTTTTAAAGAAGGTGAATTTATTGATATGTATGAAGAGGATGTGCAAGTAAAGCAAGATAGATGGTATGAATCTACAAAAAGAAGAAAAGTCAGAAGTGCTCGGGAAAAAGCAGAAAGAATATCAAGGGTATTCATGCAGGATTCTGTGGCAGCATTAGCTTGGCATTATTTTGACTCTCCAGAAGCGGTTGATGAAGTAAATAGATGGTTAGAAAGAGCTGGCATGAGACAGATTGAATTTGGAGATACTCTTCCGCATAAAACATTATTTAGGGCAATGATGAAGGCTTGTTTGGCTGAGGATAAAGAGAAAGATCCGGCGAGAAGAATGTTTAAATTTCATTATCTATTGACAGAAAAATTAGGTCTAGATTTAGATATTCCTGTATATGCTGCTTGGTATTTAGGATCTCACGATACTTTTAGGTCATCAATTACCCTTCGATATGTCGATAAGGATGCTGATCCAGGAGGCCTAAAATACGTTATGCCAGATAAAGCATTAGGCCTAGATGAGAAAAATACCACGGTTAGGTGGGCAGAGAATGAACGCAGGATGCAGATTTTAATGGAGCTGGTAGTTAAACAGCATCCTGTGCTTAGTAAATATTTTAATTTTCCTGGTCATGACACACCAGGAGCAGGAGTGAAAGATGCGAGAAATCTTCTCAATCCTTTGTACGGCATCTCAAGAGATACTGTTTGGTTGAGTGGTTTAATTAATGCAGTAATTTTCGGCGAAAGGGATTTTCTTCAAGATTATGGTTTTTCAAAATCATTTGTTCAATATGTGGGTGCAGTTAAGGGTTCAGATGAGGTAATTTTTAGGCAAAGTGGTTATGCGGGTTTAATAGAAAGCCCCAGAGATATGGAGGCTTGGGTAAAAAGGCTTGCAATTGTTGTTGAGCAACAAAAGGTATATGCCAGAGGCGACAAAGACGGTTTTGCTTTGTTAAACGATGGTCCTCTTTCAGGTGGTTATCTTTGGCGTGATTTTGATCTTTCTAATATAGCAGATAAGTATAGTGGCGATATGACTGGTAAGGAGCATTACGCTATAGATACACCATTAAGAGCTTTAGAATATATGAAAGAACCAGCATACAGGGCTGGTATTGAGTTAGCAGGGAAGGTCGTAGCGCCTTTGATTCGGGTAATGAAGAATACGGTTGATAGTACTTTTGGGAAGAATCCTGGCTCTGCTAGATTTTTAAATACTTTGCTTTGGTACAATGTCAGTAAATGGATGGATACGAGTTTGGAATTTAGGAGCAAACCTGGTTATTCAATTGATGCAAATTTATTTATGGCCAGGTATTTTATGCATGCTTATTTGATGGAATATGGTAACGGGGGCTTAATATATTCTGATCAGGAATGGGATGAGATAATGTTGGGATACGTTCTTAAACAAGATGGGACCAAAGCTGTGAGGTATGAAGTAGATGGTAGGGGGAATACATATGAAGTAGATGGTAGGGGGAGAACGAATATTCTATATGGAGAAGATAGCAAAGGAGATATAATAAATAGTAACGGAGATACCGTATTTACGAAGATCGCACAAGGCAATTATGTAGATTCCGAAGGGAGAATGATTGATATAAGTAAAATAGTGGTGGGTTCGATATATGAAGGATTGATAGATGCTTTTCCTGGAGATCTAAGAGAAGAAATCATAAAGGGAGGGGATCTGGTGGTGTTGAATAGTGACGGTAAGGAAGTTAAGAGGATACCAAGAGGGGATTTCATGTTGCCGTTTGGTTTATCATCAAATTTTCCAGAGACTTGTGCAAATTATTATCAAGAGGGAGATCAGGCAAAAAAGGACTATAAAGGTATACTAGAAGGGCAAATTTCTCCTAGGAAAACAGTTACACGCGATAAAGCAAAGCCAAAGCATACCAGCTAACATATTTGATGTATCTGGCTGTTCTAGGCTCTCTCTGATACATTTCTTTGCGGTATTCCTCTGCCTGCTCCCCCTCGAAATCTTCCTAGTAGACCTTCTTTGCTCCATAATTCACGGATTCCAGGTTTCGTTTTGTGTTTGCTTGCTTTACCTTCTTTATCTATCGACCATACCGTTTCTCCTGCTATGCCTGTACCTACAGCATACATCCCTTTTTCACTTGCAGTTGTTAATTGGTTGGCGTATCCTCTGCCTCCGCTAATTCCTCCGCTAATCTGCTGACCGATTAATTGGCCAGCTTGGCTGGTTTGTCCAATAGCCTTGCAAATAATATCAGGTATGGCTGGAGTTGCTAGTAAAGCTCCAAACGCTACCACTACTCGTAAAAAGGATAGCTTCATTCCTCCAAGAAGAGGGAAAATCGCTGATTCTGTTATGACTGCTTGCGAGTTGACTGTAAAAGGAGAATCGGTAACGGCATTACTACCTAAAAGATAATTCACAAAATAAAAGACTGCCATAATAGCTGGAAAAGCAAGTACATGACTGAGCATATTGAGAAACCAACCAGCGGCTATGCCTTGTCTGCCTGGTAATGATGCTACCAGGAACTGGAAAGGAGCTGTTAAAGTTAAAAAAATAATGTTTAAGTAGCTGGTTACTAAACGCAGGAACAATCTAAGCATGGTATAAATTAAAATAGCGATAGCTATAAAACTAAAGAAGAATCCTAAAATAGGACTTACAGCGGTTTGAATGGTTATCGCTGATACTATACCTACAAAGGGGCCGAAAATTGATCCATAAATAGGTAGCGCTCCTCCTAGCTGGGAAGAGAATTGAAATGCAATAATTCCTGCGAAAATTCTTAGCTGATTTTGTACTTCTGTAGTGAAACTATTAAAGATAGAATCTATTGCAGTTGCTATATCATCTGATGTCATCATTCCTGTAAACTTACTGAATATACTTAGAACGTTTTGATCTTGTGTTTTTTGTACTAAAGTTGTGGTTGTGGTTGTGTCCTGGGCAGCTTGAAAATAATAACCGACCACATTTGTTCCTACAAAGGCCACATCAGAGATTAATCCTGCTAGAAAATAGGAAAAAGTGATTAAAATTAGACCAATAACTAGTCCTGGCAAAGCGGCCTGAGCTGTAATGACTGTTTGTGGGTTTATTTTATTTCTAAACATAATCATTAGTCCTATTATTAAAAAAACTATGATCATGATGATGTATGAAAAATTTCTTGAGACCTGCCAAAGTTTCATGATTGGGCTTAAGACTGCTGCTCCTGATGGTTCTCCTTTTACAGCATAAGCTTCTTTGACAACTCCTAAGCCCTGTCCAACACTGGCTAGATAATCAGTTGTTTTAACCGGCGGATTTATATATAGAGCTTCTATTGCTGATGTAACTGCACCGAGAGCTCCACCTGATAAATTAACTTGGGATAAAACTGGAACATTTTGGATTACGCCTTGAGTATCTCTAGTAGTCTGATATGTCAAACACGGTTGGTTTATCAGGGATTGCCCGATAGCCAAACAACTAAAGGTGTGAAACATGTTATTTACCAAAAGATCAGTATAGAGCGGAGAAGTAGGAGAGATAACAGGAGGGAGAGTGGAGACTGGATACTGAGATACTTCAAAAGCGGAATTGCTTGTCTTGAGCGTAGCTGGCAGAGATTCATTTGAGGTGGATGTGTTGGTTTGGGCATAAGCAGAGTTAAGAAATGTAAAATGTAAAATATAAAATGTAAAAATAAATACAAGAAGAATTAAGAATAGTTTAATTGCAGATCGTAAACTGTAAACTGTAAACTCAAATACGGCAGTCATACCTTAACAGTAAAACAAATCAGTCTTTCTTTGCAAGTTTAAGTTTGGTGCTTGGCGCATAGATTTGCCTGTAATTGTAGCGGCGGTGTTATAAAAGGGTTTTTATATTGAATGTAGTAATTTCCAGTCCAGTGAAGCTTGCAATCAGTTGCAAGATCAACCAGGCAGCAATCATAAAAACAATACCCAGTATTGCCCAAATAGATGCTTGGCGGGCAGCTTGAAGAGCTTTGGGTTCTCCGCCGGAAACAAGGAATTGAAATCCTGACCAAACTAACATCATAAGCATGGCTATAAATCCAAGACCTACAACAACAGAGATAATATTACTGAAAACTTCTTCAATTTCTGTTAAACCTGCCGGACAAGGTCCAAAATTAGGGTCATTTGGGTCACAATCTGCATAAACAGGGGAAATGTAAAAAGTAAAAGTTAAAGCGGAAAACATCAGTATTAACCATAAAAACTTTTTCATAAATCCATAAATCCTTAAAGATTGTTTAAACTTATCACTAATTTCTTTGTAATTCACCTTCCAGGAGGTGCTGGGATAGGAAGGCCGTCTGTAATACTAGTGAAACCTAAAATTTGAGCACCAACTGTTGCCAGAGCAAATGCTACTGCTAAAACAGCGATACCTATGAGAGCATTGATGATTCTGTTCCGGGCTTGACCAACAGCTTCTTTGTCTCCTCCGGATGTAATCCATTCAAAAGAACCCCAGATGAGCATGATTAAAACTGCTAAGACAGCAATACTAAAAGAAATGGTGACTAAATTGGTAATAAATCCACCAAGATCCTTGTAGCCGTATATAGGTGGAGTGATTTTTATTGTTGCATCTGCAGCAAATGCTGATATCGGAGTTAATAAAGCAGTGATAGCAGAAGTTAAAGCTAATAATTTTTTCATTCTTACTTAACTATATCTATATCGAAAAGTACTTGTCAAGTAACTACTTTTGTCCTTCGAAAAATTTAAAACCAGTAAATTCTCCCAAAACTGCAATAACAGCAAAAGCAACAGCAAAAAGAATTATGCCAATTATGGCATTAATGATCCTTTTTTGAGCTGCAGCAACTTTTTCTTTATCACCTGCAGAAGTCATCCAGTCAAATGCTCCCAAAAGCAGTATAACAACTAAAATTACTGCTGCAATGCTGTAAGTAAGAGTTATAGCATTTGTTATAAATGTACTGATTCCTGCCGCACCTGTTGGGTCATCGCCAATAAAGCTGGCTATAGGCGAAGGAGGGGTAATTGTGCCAAAAACATCTTTTATATCAGCTGCTAAAAGTTTCATTTAATTATTTGATAATCAGTTATGTTGAATAAAGTACTCAGCAAAAATTGCAAAATAAAAAATGCGAATATTAATATTATAAACCCAATTATGGCATTGGTAATCATCCGTCTTGCTTCAATTGTTTCTTCTTTATTTTCTCCGGCGATTAAAAACTTAAAAGCTCCCCACAGGAAATAGCTAACTACAAGAGCTGTTGCAATAGAAAATACAGAGGGTATTACATTGCTGGTTATTTCTCCCAGTGAAGTGATTTCTCCAAAGCCAAATTTTTCACCAATATTAACTTGGGCAAGTAGAACCGGAAACTTTCTCAAAATGGCAAACCTCCTTTGATGTTAATTTTAGTTTGGAGAATTTCGGCAACAAACTTGATTATAGCAAATGATAAAAGTATTATTATTAGTCCGATCAGAGACCAGGTAATTCTTTCCCGGGCTTTGGCTAAATCTTCTTTTTTGCCTTGGGCTATGATGTAAGCAAATGCCCCCCAAACTAAAAAGTAAAAAGTTATAAATACAGCAATATAAAAAACAATATTTAAAAGGCCTGATAAAACATCATTAAGTTTAATAAACTGAGGCAGACGGCTTGTGTTTTCGCTATAAATGTCTTGTAATCCAGGAATAGTTGCAGCAATTAATTTCATGGTTTGAATCCAGGTATACTTAGTATATCAGCTCCAATAATTTGGAGCAGAAGTACTGTAAATATAACAAATAAAAGTCCAATTATTGCACTGGTTAATCTTTCCCTGCCTGTGTTTATGGTTTCAGGGTTACCGGCAGAAGTTAACATCTGAAATGCTCCAAGTAACATCATTAAAAATGCCAAACCACCGGATATTCCAATAATAAATGTTAGGAAATCATTGACTAATGAAGATAGATTGGTACGAATACAACCAATGGCTGTGTTGAATCCTGGATCTTCGCTTGTTCCGCAAGGGTTACCACCTGCTGTGGTACAAGGCGCTGCTCCCGGATCTCCGCACTTCTTGATGGGTTGAGTTACTGGGGGTGGATTTATGGGGCCAGGAGGTGGAGACTCAGGAGGATGAGCACTCAAAGACAATGTTATAGAAGGATAACAAGTCTGTCCGCCCCCCCCATAGGTTGAAACTATAAGTAATTCAACTATATCGCCATTGTTTCCATTGATTGTGACGTTGTTGAACGAACCTTGCCCGTCATCGCCAGTAATGGTGGTTGCTAAGTCACCTCCTCCACCCCTTGGTTTTAGATGGAATGTGGTTTCTTTTCTACCAATAAAATTTATAGTTATCTGCCCGCCAGGTACTATAGGATTTCGTGTCAGGTAATCTTGGTCAAAAAAGCACTTATCGCCTGTTGCACCGATCTGGTAAGAAATGTCAGAACAGATTTTAGTAGATGAATCAGCTTCTAAAAATAAGTCACCTTCGTGTGGACCATTATTCATAAGTTCATTCGGGTGATTATCAAGCTCTACGGAAAAGTTGGTACTAGTAATGGTTTGACTAGATTTAGAGTCGAACGATTGGGTCGGTAAGGGTCGTCCGTACTGCCTGAAAAAAACATTCTTACCACTAAGATTTGCTGTTGTATTAGAATTGGATATTGTAAAGTTTAAAGCCGAGGGACTTGCATTTTCAGGAAAGAAGTTTTGATCTAGCTGGATTCCAACGCTGGCATCATTGCAACTATCCGCAGCTACAACATTAGGAGTCAATAGTGTAAGTTGTAGGAGTATTACGAAAAGAGTAATAACTGTTTTGGACATTAATTTTAAGTTTACCATAATCAGTTCACCTAATTGTAGCTTTGCGTGAAGATATGTTAAAACCTAAATCTTAAATCTCAAAAGTTTAAAATAGAATTAAATACTTCCGGGTTTATTTCTTGTTGAATCTTTCTGAGCGAGCGTAGCTGAGGGAGACTCTAAAAATTCTTAAGATCCTTTGGGCCAATAATTCTATAACTACTATTTTGGTATACAGAAGTAAATTCTCTTCCTGCAGAAGTTATTTTGTAATTTTTAGGCGATAGTTTAAACTCAAAAGCTGTAATCTTACCTTCTCTTTCTTCGATCAGATCGATCTCTTTTTGATCGTACGTCCTCCAAAAGTATAAATTAGCAAACTGACCTTTACCGGAAAGGTCCTTTAGTTTTTCCATTACGCACAAATTTTCAAACATTGCTCCTGCATCTGCGCGTAAAGATAATTGATTAAAATTACGTATCAAGGCATTTCTAAGCCCCATATCTACGAAATAGTACTTGGAAGTTTTGGAGATTTCTTTCCGCAAGTTTCGGCTAAAACCACGGATATTAATAATGATAAACATTTTTTCCAGTAGATCCAGGTATTTTTCAACAACAATTTTTGAAAGGGATAAATTTTGTGCCAGTTCCTGAATAGACACCTCATTGCCTATTTGTAGAGCCAGCAGGGAGAGCAGATCAACAATTTTTTTGGGCTTGCGCACTGTTTCAAAAGTGAGTATATCCTTATACAGGTAATTATTTATTAGTTCATTCAAATAACTCTCTTTTTCTGCCTGGGAAGTAAGAACAGCTGTTTTAGGATATAAACCAAAACACAAAAACTCTTCCAGTTTGCCTGGTATTGTTTCAAGCGGGTTCAGCGGTATTTCAAGAATTGAAAGGGGGTATAGTGTGAAAGTTATAGACCTGCCTGTTAAAGGTTCATTGATCTTGTTTGCCAAATCAAAAGATGAAGATCCGGAAGCGATGATGTGAATTTTCATTGAATCAAAAATCAATTTTAAGGTCAGACCGATATTACTAATCCGTTGAGCTTCATCGATTATAATCAACTTAGTTCCCCCGATGGTTTTTTTAAGCCGGTCCAAATCAGCTGTACCGAATAATTCCTGGGTGCGGATATCATCGCCATTAAAAAGCAGGTATGGCTTGTTGGTTTTTGTGAGTAGTTGTTCAATTAAAGTGGTTTTGCCTGACTGTCTTGGGCCATAAATGATAATTATTTTAGGTTCACCCCGGAGTTGATTTTGAATTCTATTAAAGATAGTTCTATTAATTAGCATAAATTGAGTATACTATAGTTTACTCAATTTGTCAAAAATTACTCTTGGACATTAATTTCAGCTTACTGCAATTATGTAAACTAATTGTGGCTTAGCACATTTAGGATTTCACAGTTTTGGACGTATAATCAAACACCTCTGGGGTGACCAAAAAGGTACTAGAGCAATGACGGCTATTTCTTTAGGAATTTTTGAAACTCGTTCGGCGATATCTCAATATCATGGAGGATTTTTCTTAACAGTCCTTTACCGAGATCATTTCCTGAATGGATAGGTATAGCGGCTGTGTTCTGTTGTCAGGATGTTTAAAAAACTTATGACTGGCCTTTTTGTCTGGCTTCAACGAATCCGAGTTTATGTAATACCTTTATGAGTTGTTTGGCGTTAACAATAGGTAATTTACCCATTTAGAAAATAGCTCTTACCGCAACGTCGGTTACACCAAGAAATCTGTCTGATGATTTAGTCCCGTTTAAATCAATTCTTGTTTTATACGCAGGGTCTTTTTGAGCCACTTCCAAACAGAGTTCGATGGCTTCTTTAACGTGTTCAATAGCCTTCTCATAGGTTTTCTCTTGAGTATGGCATCCGGGAATTGCCGGAACATCAGCGATGAATCAGCTATCCTCATCCTGCTCAATTATGATACGAAAATTTAAAACCCTTGCCATGTTTGTATCAAGGTATCACAGCTGGAGTAAAAATGGTAGAATTTTAAAGTCATGATTGCCCGCAAATTAATTCATTGTTCAGCTGCAATTTTGTTGTTTATTTTTCTTATACTTCTTACTTCTTACTTCTTACTTAAAACTGTTAAGGCTATTGATGAAAAATGTAGCAATCCTTCCGCATTAAACTTGGATGAAGTTGAACAGTGTTTACCTCAGTTAAATGATGAATTAAATAGAATGAAAACCGCCACCAAACCCTTAGAAGGTCAGCTTGAATCCCTGCAAAGGCAGCTGGTGCAAATTCAAGTTACCATTGATAATTTAGTGGCAGGAATTGCCCAAAAACAAAAAGACCTGGATGTCAGGGAGGATAAATTAGCCTTGCAGCAGGCCCTTTTGGAGCAAAGAATAAAAGCTTACTATATCCGCTCGTATTTAACAGACCCTTTATTGGTTATCCTTTCATCTTTCCAGGCAGGGGATTTATTCAGGGAGTTATCATACCGTCAATTTGTCACCAGGGAAGACCGCCAGATTATTTCTTCCATTACCACTGAAGTTGTTAATCTGTTAACTGAAAAAGAGAAACTGGAAAAAGATAAAGTCAGGTTAGCTGTAATTCAAGCAGATGTAGACAAAAATGCCAAGTTTCTGGGAGGTGAAATTAAAAAAGCTAAAGTCTACCAGGCAGACTTATCCTCTAAGATTGTGGCTTTAACTGCCCGTCAACAACAGATTTTATCTCAAAGACTGGCCAGTTTACATATTTCAAGATCAGCTGCTTCTATTGGAGTCTGTATAGATGATAGGAATGTATCTCCAGGTTTTGGCAATGCAATCGCTTTTTTTACCTATGGCGCCCCGCATCGAGTGGGTATGAATCAGTATGGAGCAAAAGGAAGGGCAGAAGCCGGACAAGGAAGGGATGATATTTTAAAAGCGTACTACACAAATTTTGAAACTATAAAGTGGGATACCAATATAAAAATAAAAGTTCAAGGGTCCGGAGAGTTTTTGCTTGAAGACTACGTTTTGAGAATTTATGAAGTGCCGGAGTCTTGGCCAATGGCGGCTCTTGAGGCTCAAGCAATTGCGGCAAGATCTTTTGCGTTGGCGTATACGGATAACGGGAGCGGAGAGATTTGTACCAGCGAATCATGTCAGGTTTTCAAACCTGATCCAAAAACCGGAGCCTGGGCTCAGGCAGTAAAAAACACAGAAGGACTTGTAATGACCAGTGGTGGGAATCCGATTAAAGCCTGGTACGCATCTACTCACGGAGGGTATATTTTCAGTTCCGCAGAAGTTTGGGGTGGGGGTACACCGTACACAAAACATGCTACAGACACAACAACAGGCTCGGCAGGAAACTTTGGGGATCTTCAGTCAAATGCTTACGACAGAAGCTCTCCGTGGTTTTATTGCGATTGGGGGTCAAGAAGCCAATATAATAAAACTGCCTGGTTAAAATCAGAAGAAGTCGCTGATATTGTAAATACTTTACTCCTTATCAGAGCAGACGGTTCAACCTCCGAACATTTATACCAAACAGATAAACCTAATCCAGCAGGAACCGATAACTGGGATGAAAACAAAGTTAAGCAGGAGCTAAAGAACAAAAGCATAAATCCTTATACTAGCGTTTCCGGTATTTCGGTATCTGCGGATTTTGGCAGAGGAGAAACCACTTTGGTTAATATCTCCGGTGATGGAGGTTCGGATAGTTTTTCAGGAGCTGATTTTAAAAACAGATTTAATTTAAGAGCTCCGGCCAATATTCAAATTGTCGGCCCACTGTTTAATATCGAACAGAAATAACTCTCAGTTGCCAAATAATTATATTTAAAAGTCTGACAACTGAAAGCTGAAGACTGATGGTTATTGTGCTATACTTGCCTTGATGTTTTCTTCATATATTGAACGGCCTACAAACTATCGTTTTATAGGTCAGGATCCGGACGAGAAAATACTTCTTTTGCTGCGGGCCCACCCAATTACTAATTTGGGTTGGATTATTCCTGCTGTTTTCCTTTTTTTCCTCCCGTTTTTTATCTGGGACATTTTAAGGTTTTTAAACTTAGATATGATCAAGATTCCTTTGACGTATGAAATAGTATTGCTGATAATTAATTATCTGCTGGTTTTATTAATTACCTTTGAAGGGTTTTTGTATTGGTATTTTAATGTCTATATAGTAACAGAAAAAAACATTGTTGATGTGGATTTTCATTCAGTACTTGCTAAAAATATAGATGTTGCACCGCTAAGGAATATAGAAGAAACAGCATCTTCGGTTGGTGGGATTATGCGTTCGATTTTTCACTACGGTGATGTATTTATTCAAACAG
>JAHIVD010000069.1 GCA_018816815.1 Patescibacteria group bacterium | reverse complement strand
CGGTTTGATTGGAGTGTTTATTCTCCAACGAAAAAAAGCGAGATTCTGGAAGCAGAACGGGCAAAAGATGAGATTAGAGACATTTTAAGCAGGATGATCGGCGCTGAAATCCGTTATGTCAGAATGGGTTATAGAGTGAGCCCAATGTCCCATGGGTGGAACACCTTTTCTCCAGTATTTTCAAAACTTACGAGAAATTAAAAGAGTTAGGCTTCACTTATTATAACAGAAAAGTGTCGGTAATTGAAGTTAAAGAGGAGGCTAAAAATGTTTAAGTCTTCCCTCTTTGATGAAAAGACCTTTTACCAGAAATTTATTAAGGATTTGTTGGGTTGTCAAAAAGAGGTTATTGTTGAAAGTCCGTTTATATCTACAAAAAGGATGAAAACACTTTATCCGGTTTTTGAAAAAATGGTAAAGCAGGGGATTAAGGTTTATATTTTAACCAGAAACCCAAAGGACTATATAAATAGCAACTTTGAGCAACAATCGGAATCAGAAATTCAGAGATTTGAAGCAATTGGGGTACAGGTTTTTATCTGTATTGGCAATCACCACAGGAAGCTGGCAATTTTGGACAGAAAAATACTTTGGGAAGGTAGTTTGAATATTCTATCTCAAGTAAGAAGTCGGGAAATAATGAGAAGGATTAGCAGTGAAAAATTAGCCTTAGAGATGTTTAACTTTTTAAGATTAGACAGATTCGTTTAAAAAAAAGTATAATATACCTATTGTGGCAAAAAAGAAAAATCAATTCGAAAAAGATATTGAAAGCGTTGTTGGGTTTTTAAAACAAACCGATCCAAAAAATGCGACACGGGCCAACGCCATAAAAATGCTTGGTAGCATGCAAACCTTGGCTCATCTAATTGCTCATAAGGTGGTTGATAAAGAAAGAAGCGAGGAATTAAAAAAAGCAATAAAGAAAAAGACCAAAACCTGACTTCAATAAGGCAGGATTTTTGAAGATTTAACTTTTAGGGCTCTAGTTATTCCAAAAAGTTTTTCCTGGGATGGGTTAGCTTCTCCGCGCTCAATTCGAGCATAATAGTTGGGGTGGATTTTAGCTCTATTTGCCACTTCTTTTTGGGTCATTCTAGTTTTTAACCTGGCTTTTTTGAGATTTTTTCCTAGCTGTTTTCTTAAAGTCTTTGTCATTGCTATCCATATATTAACAATTTGTCGTAAAACTATGCAAGTTGTGTGAACGACTACGAGGAGCGAGCCAGATATACCATGTTGGGTGAGGGCGAGCGACCGAGAGCGCAGCGTCCCCGAACGAAGTGCAGAGTTTGTTTTGCCGCCCAATGTCAAAGATTAACAAATTTCTTCAACTCCCCCATGGGAATAAACCCAGTAGCCATTGCGTCTAGACCAAGATCGCCTGTCTCTTCAGTAAAATACACAGGCTTTCCTTTCCCAATGGCATAACCAATTTCGGCAGCCACAAGCCCCCCTACATATCCACCGGGGTTGATCACATACACAGCATCAGATGTGTCGATCGCAGTAAAATGTTCAGCTTCAAGCCGCTTCATCACTTCAAGGGTCAAATCATCCTTGGATAACCCAGAATCTAAATTGGGAAATAGGCCTTCTATGCCCAATGCCCCTAGATCTTCTATAGCTCTGTGAATTAAATCTTTGAATTTTAGGCTTGAGCTGACCGTGATTCTCTCCATATTTGTATCTGCGGCAAAACAAATTTCCCATAACGTTTGTGTGTATGCGATGTTGCAGTAGTAATATGGGCGTTAGCCACATACATGCTGTTAGCTGTAGTTACACTATGATAATTTTTGATCAATAAAAGTTATTTGATCTTTAGCGAATTGAACTATTTCAGGATCAGTTAATAGTGATACAGATGAACCAACCATTGATTTCCTAACCTCTTTATGTCTCCACTTAACGATCGTAACATCGCTTTTTGAAAGTTCTGGTGGCCAACGATTTAATGTTCCTCCTGTTCCGTGAGAGGTGCAGTTACGAATTACCCGATTGAAATTATAATATCTCCAACTTTTGAATATACTCATTTGGTTGGTTTGCTCACAATATGTTTTTATTAATTCATAACTTTCTGCAATTATTGATCTAGACAGACTCTTTGTAAAATTATTAAAAACTTCAGCCGGATCAATAAGGTTTCCAGTTGTAGCACAGGTGAATAGCGATGTAATATTTACTATTTCTTTTTGTGAACCTGTGTCAAAAGTAATTGTTTCGGGGATTGCCATGTCTTTCTTATATCTATTACTGACAAGGTGACCAAACAAAAAATTTCTCAGAGCGACACAAATGAAAGTGTATAATTTTTTTTTATTTTCTATCATAGTGGAATTTCAGCTAACGTTTGCGTATATGAGAAGTTTCAATCATAAATTAATTGAAATTTGGGAAAACTATTTTTTGTTAGTTTCCCTCATATACGCTGTTATACGTTGTTGTCCATTTACCATCGGATGTTTGAGATTATGAATTCTTCTTTGCGTTTAACGACTGTGTAGATTAGATAACCATGGTGGGTTAATTTATTAGATTTGAAAAAATCCTCCCTCACAAGAACAATCCAAACATTCTTTTCAAATTCATCCTCATGAACATGAAGGATTGTTGATTTCATCCTTTCAATATCTAAGTAACCTTTGGAAGATGACCCATCGATTTCCTTAATTTGAGTTGATAAAAATAGCTTCTTGTCATTGCTCAAAACAGCTTCATCACGAGCCCTAAATAATGATTGAATTCTTTTATTCATGTTCATAATTTTAATAAATAGTAAATGGGCTATGGCGTATAACGTTCCAGTATATATGATGTTGCAAAACGAGCGGACAGTATAATTTTATCAGATTATTGGAAGAGAGTGAAGCGATATGGGACGAACGAGTGCAACAAGGTGAGCCATATATACTATGTTAAACGACCTGAGCGAATGAAAAGTTAAAGAAATGAGCGAAAATGCAATGTGACCGACTGAACAAAGTGAAGGAGAAGTATTTTTTGAAAATTAAAGCTTTATTACATCACCTGAAGATTTCTTGGCAATCTTGAAGTTGGAATAGAATTCCGACAGAGTTGGAAAATCAACACAATGCATTGGGTAAAGATGTTTAGGTTTTTCTGCTTTGAAGTATTCAATCGTGCCCCTCACTGCTTTTTGATCGCTTTCAAATAAATGAAAGCCGCCAATGACTGCGTAGAGTTTTTGGCCAGTAACTTTTTTGGCGTATTCGCAAATGTTGCAAATACCAGAATGGGAACAGCCCGTGATAATAACTACTCCTTTTTTTGTTTTGATGGCAATAGCAGAATCATCAAGCATTTTGTCATCTTTGAATCCACCTTGTTCAAAGTTGTTTTTTCTAGGGATTTGGCTAAGATAGTAAATATCTTTGGAAAACTCCAAAGGTTTCACTGAGGAAATAATTTCAAAATCATTTTTAACTTTTTTGGGTTCATCCGGAGGTAATTTTTCAAGGATTTGAGGGTGAATAACCATTTTTTTCTTTGTTTTGAAATTATGGTATCGAAGTCCCCCTGTATGATCCCAATGATAATGGGATAAAACAACAAAATGCGCATCGTCAAGGTTAATTTTGAGTTTTTTGGCATTACGCCAGTAAACACCTGTGGCGCCAGTGTCAAAAAGCACATTTACTCCACCCACTTGAATAAAAGCAGAAAAACCCCATTCGGCTAAACAAACGTCGTGCCCCCCATAACCTGTTGTGTTTTCGCAAAGAAGTGTGATTCTCATAATTTTCAAAAAATATTTTGTTTAACTAGTGTTTATACGAACATTCTATCGGAAATTAAGCAAGTATGCAAAGCTTCAATAATTTTTTAACTCCCTCCTAAAAACACCCTCGGGTTCACCGGTATTCCAAACACATTTATCTGGAAGTGCAGGTGTGGTCCGGTTGACCAGCCGGTACTGCCTTCAGTGCCGATAATGTCTCCCGGACTTACTTCTTGTCCTACATCTACCCAGATGCTATCTAAGTGAGCATAAATAGAGCTGATATTGTTACCATGGTCGACAATGACATGTTTGCCAAATCCCCAAGAAATCTGTCCCGAATAAATGACGGTGCCTGGCATAAAGGGAGTGATTAGATCGCCCCTTTTACCTTCGGGGTTAGCTATATCAATGCCGGTATGAAAAAGTTGGTATAAGCTTAATTCCCCAAACTCTAGGGTAGTAATACCATTAACCGGCCAAAAAAATTCACCCCTGATTGTTTTATAAACACTTCCATCAACTGGGTTTAATATCAAAACTTCATTAGTAGCTTCGTTTAAGCTCACCAGTCTTTCTGAAACAAGACCCAAACCGGTTTGGGTGAGAACAATAACCCCGATGATTGGCATCAAAATGACCAAAAGAAAAGCCAACAGCACATAGAAAAATTCCTTTTTAAGGGAAAAAAGAGTAGTTGCAAAAAGTAGAACTAAAGGATGGATGAAACAGCCTGTCCAGGAAGCGATCGATTATTGCAAGGAGCCGAAAAATGACATTCAACTATTTGTCATTAAGTCAATCGACCGCTTTACGAGAGGCGGATCCTATCTATATGACCATCTTAAAATGCAGTTGGTTAAATATGGAGTCAAGCTAGTTGATATTTACGGGATTATAGGCAGCCAGGAAGTGAACACTTTGGAGCATCTTAATATTAAGTATGACTGGAGCGTGTACAATCCCACTAAAAAGACTGAAATTCTTGAAGCGGAGCGAGCCAAGGATGAGATGAGAGATATCATGACCAGGATGATTGGAGCGGAGATACGGTACGTCAGAATGGGCTATCGGGTAAGACAACCACCCTTTGGTTATGTTAATGAAAAAGTTGAAACCCCCCACGGCAAAAGAGTGATATTAAAACCCCACCCTAAAGAGTCAAAATGGATTATTAGAATATTCGATCTTCGAGCGGAGAGCAACTTAAGCGACCAGGAAATCGTTGATAAGCTGAATAAGGCAGGGTTTAAGACCAAGAAACGTTATCGCCGTGACCCTAAGGATAGAACAAAAATAGTTGGCCAGTTAGGAGAACTCCCCCTATCTCTTAAGGCCCTATGGAAATACATCCGAAATCCCATCTATGCCGGCATAAACATTGAAAAATGGACCAAGGGTAAACCAGTAAAGGGCAAGTTTAAAGGTTTAGTGTCTGTTGAAACCTTTAATAAGGCTAATAAAGGGAGGGTTGTCATCTCTGAAGAAAACGGCAAGATAAAGTTTTGGAAGAAAAAACCACCCAACCACTTGCTTTATAAATCAGTCAGGAATCCCAGGTTTCCTTATAAAAGATATGTCATGTGTCCAATTTGCGAAAAGCCGCTTTATGGCAGTGCCTCCCGGGGCAAGTTGGGAAAATACTATCCTGCCTACCACTGCAGTAAACAAGGCCATTATTTTCGAGTACCAAAAAAGGAGTTCGAAGACACAATTGCTAGCTTTGTTAGTAATTTAAATATAAAACCGAAATACGTCAGGGACTTGAAAAAGTATGTCATTAATCTTTGGCAGGAAAAAATGGAAAGCAGCAGAAAAGATAATAAGCAGATAGACCAAAAAATCGAGGAGCTGAAATCATTGGCCAAAATAACCGCTGATAAAATTAAATACCTTAATTCTGAAACAGCGATCAAATATATAGAAGAAGAGTTGGTCAACATCGAAAAAGAGATCAAAAACCTACAAGCCAGCAAAATTGATAACAAAGAAAAAGATGTTAATATGGAGCGAGTAATGGAGTTTGTCGGATACTTTCTGGAACACCTAGAAGAACTGATTCTGGGAGGTTCAAATCCCCTGAAAAGAGCTGGTTATTTTGGACTTATATTTGATAAGTTGCCAACCTATGAAGAATTAGTTTCTGGAACACCCAAATTGGCCCCATTTATCAAGCTAAAAGAGGGTTTTAATACCCCTTTAGTCCCAAAGTGTGAGCTGGCAGGGATTCGAACCCTGAACCTAAGGATTAAGAGTCCTTTGCTCTACCGTTGAGCTACCAGCCCGATTGTGTATATTCTAACAAGTTCTCCTTTAAATCTCTACTTTGCTATACTTATTTCATGATTTATTT